>CACYBT010000392.1 GCA_902772715.1 uncultured Succinivibrio sp. | reverse complement strand
TTAATAAGAAGCTGTCTGCCTGACCAATCATATTACGCTGTCTTAACTGCTCAAGGTATTGCAAATTAGTTTTTGTGACATCACCTTTATGTGCTCCAGCCTTTTTAACACCTAACTTGACAACGCCATACAGAAGCTTACCTGGTTTCACAATGGCACCTAAGATCATTTCACCTATAGGTTTAGCACGAGCTAATTTATTATTATTGGCATCAAGGATAAAATCATCCATAGTTTCGTAGGTGCGGGTGCTCGAATAGGAATATGAAGCACCAACGTTGGCATCAGCAGATAAACCTGCATATTCAGATTTCTTACCGCCTTTAAAACTGACCCCTGCCTGAACACTTGGAGAATAAGTATAGGTGACATCAATAGGTCCATTTTTACCGCTAGCATTAACGTTTGCAGATACTGTGAATTTTACATTAGCCTTAATACTTGCCTCAGAAACCTCTAGTCCAAGACCAATCATGGCACCGGCACTAACCGAGAACTCAACTTTGCGTGAGCCACCTTTTTCAGTAATGTGCCTAAACAGATTTCGTATTGATTCAGCCTCTTTTTCAGCTTTCAGGAAATTACGTATCTGGTTGTTGGTCTGATGTGATACTTCAAGTGTCTCATTAAGATTTGAATCAAACGATAGACCATTGCCAAGATCAATTTTTTTACGACCATCAAGTTCAACATTAACTTCTTCAATAGCCTTAAATAAATCTTTTTCACACTTGATAACGTTTTCAACTTCAGAAGCTGTGACATGATGAGAAACATTTCCTTTTTTGAAAAAATGCTGGATGGCTCTGAAAGCACTTTCAAGCACATTCATTTTCTCAACTTTGAGGTTCTTATCAGATGCAATAGACTGCACTTCATAACGGAAAACCCGCAGCGATCTCTTGATTTTATTAAGTGAGTCAACAGGATTTGCATCTTCGAATTTTGATGGAATACCAGAACTAATCTTGGCACGTGCTTCCATCAGTTTGTCAATGTTGACTAAGATTTTATTTTTTTTAGCAACAAAAGACTCTTTCATGTGCAAATATTTATCTTTCTGATTTAAGAGTGTTTCTTTTTTAGGATCACCTTCTGCTAATTGCCTGATTTTCTCGTCTAATGCACTGATTTCCTTATCTAATAAATCGACCTTTTCTTGAAAACGGGTAGTAACATCACTTTTTAACTGTTCAAGTCTCTGTTTACCCTCAATATTTTCTTTAATTTTTAAAGCAGCATGGGAGGTAATTTCCTTCAAGCCTTTTGCATCTGAAAAGGACCAGTCATGAGCAACCTCCATATTATTATTTACTGCTATAATCTTTCCCTTAAGTTGGTTATTAACATTATCATTTTTATTTACAGCATTGTTAAGTGCTTCATCTTGATTAACAGGATTATTATTTACCTGTTGTTCCTCATTATTGTTGACAGGATCAAGACTTAGATGATTTGCTGGCTGATTGGAATGATGTACATTGAGATCGCCATTTACATTTTGATTATCAACTTTATTGTCATTATTTAAATCATCTAAGTAAGGGCGTCCCTGAGGAATGTTATTTAACTTATTAACATTAAAGGTCATTTTATTCTCCTTCCTGTGGATAATTTTCCACAAAGTATTCTCTTGTTTCGTGGACGCAATCAAGCAACATCTTTATCCAAGCGGCGAAATCATCCACAGTGCTAAGTAACAGGGCATCGCGACGGTCTGCAACAAGCAGTAAACTGTTCTGTTCATCAAACATATAGGTACAGTTACCTGCGATATTATCTATATCATTCAGTTTCATAAGGCTTAAAGCCTTTTCCTTTGCCCTGTCTTCATCTTTAGTAAACTCGGCAAGAGGTGAAAAGATAAGCACATTATCTGAATCATCAAGATAGGTGATGTTAATCAGCACATCATCATCCATCGTGATACTAGCGGTATTGGTTTCCTCATCTAGTTCAAGATCATCAAAATAAAGATCTCCAAAATCTTTGAGAATTGATTCAAATTGTTCTTTAAGCATAGAGGCTACTCCTTACCTTCCAGTTACCAACGGCTTCGGTGTAATCATCAAGAAAATTTAAAATATCATCTGAGTTTTCAAAATCATCAATAAGGCACTTGTCAGTAAGATATACAAAATTATCAGAACTTAAACAAAGTGTACCGCCATTGGTGCCAGACCAGAAGAAATTTCCAGACAAGGCGGCAATAGCAAAATCACCAGGTCTTTTCACATCATCCAATGCACAAACACGCGCTCTGAAAATTACCATATTAGGGTCGCTATTAAGGCTTACAGCAGCAATGTCGATATCTTCGTAATTAAAATAGATAATCTCATTAGCCTGTACTTTAGCATCAGGAAATGCTTCAAGTAGCATATCTTTAAAATCACTGAATTTTTCATTCATAATGTTAAACCTTATTCCTTATTGTTTTGATTAATACAATTGTTAGAAAGGGTAAAAACGTTTTCCACTACTAATTATATAATAGAATT
>CACYBT010000391.1 GCA_902772715.1 uncultured Succinivibrio sp. | reverse complement strand
TAAAGGGAGAAAATGATCTGAAGAAATTGTACTTATTAAGACATCCTGCAAGTCAAGAACAGGGCAAGATAGAGATCTTGAGTCCTGCTTATGTTAAAGAGTTAGACAAGTTGAATGATTTGTGTGATTTCCACTGGAGTTTTTTGATCCCATTCCGAAACCTTACTTTTGTAAAGAACGGACAAGGTAGGCTTAATTCAGGAAACGTCAGTTACAATAGGGGTGAAACATGTTATAACATGCTGAGCGCTGGTTCTGTCCTATTCTTCGATGAGGCAAACAAGGAGAAGATTGAAATCTTGTTAAACAATGAACATCTTCAGTTGATAGGATATAACTACTTTGATTCAATGAACAATAAAAAAACAGAATAAGATGAAAACAAAATTCTTTAAAATTGAAGTCCTCAGCAATATGCATGTGGGCAATGGCGAAATTAACTATGGTTTGATTGACAATCTCATTCAGCGTGATCCTATTACTGAATTGCCGAATATCAATTCATCGAGTCTAAAGGGGGCACTCAGGGAACATTTTCGGCATGTCAGTAAGAAGAAAAATTCTTGGACAGTTGATGGTGTCTTTGGTAGTGACCCAAAGGATAAGGAGAATCGCAAACAGGGAAGCGTCCGCTTCTTTGAAGCAGAGATTGTGGCTATTCCTGTTCGCAACGATGAAAAGCCTTATATAATGATCACATCCGAGGAAACGCTTAAGGGGCTGGAAAACAGAATGAAGGGGTTTAATTTGTCCATAACAACAGAGAAAATCAAAGAACTTATAGGGAATCCCCAAGTAAAAAAACACGAAAAGTTCAAGGAGAAGTGTTCAGATGAGGAACTGCCTGTGATTTCACGTAACAACTTAGAAGATGGGCAAAGTGCCAACTTGTGGTATGAGCAGGTATTGCCAAAGCACTCTGTGCTTGTCTTTGCTGTTATGGGCGAGGAAAAAGATGTCACTGGAAAGGAGAATGCCGCATTTATTGATTTCTGCGATGAGTTGAACGGGGCTCAAGTCCAGATAGGTGCTAACGCTACAATTGGATATGGCTATTGTTTGATAACGGAAATTGCATAATTAGCAAAGGAGGATAGTATGAAGATTGATTCATTATTAATTGAGAAAGCAAACAAAGCCATAATAGATTCTGGCATTGTTAATGAAAAGGAAGGACAGTATGACAAGGTCTATAAGGGGTATGTTTCATCTTTTGGCGCATCAATAGCTCAGGCAGGGTTGATTCCTACCATCATTTTTTATGAGGCAGCTAGTGATCAGGCTAAAGATCGTCCTAAGGTTGTTAAAGCCCTTGTGCAACTGTTAGATGAAAAATATCGTGTTGACAGTCTTGCCAAGCATCTATTAAGCCAAAGGGCTGAAATGGGAAAAGAGGATTTCGAAAGGGAAGAGAAATTACTCTTAAAGAAGGTTACAGAAGCGATGGTCGCTATCAAACTAGCTTTGAGATTGTATAAAGAGAAGAAGCAAAAAGGAACAGAAAATGGAGAGGGATAAAATCTATGCAAATTTGGGACTCTTTTTCCAAAGAGGCTATTATGATGACTTGACAGCTGAGCTTCTCCCAAAAGAACTTCAGAATAATGATTCTGGCAGCAATAATTGGGAATACGAATATCTCAAGAAAAAACAAAGTAATTATTTCGAAGAAAGGAATTCCATTCTAAAGGATTCTTCTAAAAAGGTTATTCTAGACAAACCTTATATAAAAGGTATTGTCTCTTTTAAATTGAAAACAGTTTATCCTGGGCTTATAACTGGTATTGGGATGGCTCACGCGACAGGAATGGAAGGTGAAGGCAAATTGGGTATGGCTTTCGATTTTACTTCTGGCCTACCTTATATCCCTGGCTCTTCTGTTAAAGGGTTGCTTAGAAGTCTATTCCCTATACTTCCTCCAAACAAACCTACAAATAAGATCAGCGAAAAGATGAAGGATCTTTTACCAAAGAAACGCAAATATATTTGTGGTGTATGGAATGAGAAGATATTGCCCAAATGGAATGAACTTAGAAAAACTCATCCAGAATATCAGCCATTACAAGAACTTGAAGAGAATGAGGTTGATGAATTAGCAAAACTGATCTTTGAAGGAAAGAACAAAAATGGGGCATACTTACCCATTTATAATCGAGATGTATTCTTTGATGCTCAGATTTGCGGATATGACAAGGAGAAAGGGATTTTAGATTTCGATTATATCACTCCACATAAGGATGAACTGAAAAATCCTACGCCAATTAAGTTCCTTAAAATATTGCCTAATGTAACTTTCGAATTTGAGTTTAAACTAAGTAATAGTGAACTCTCGTCAAAAAAGAATATCCCTAGTTTGGCAAAAAAATGGCTCTTCAAGGAAATCCTCACCACTGTAGGTATTGGTGCCAAGACCAATGTGGGCTATGGACAGTTAAAGTAAAAAATTCAGGGACTCCTTTTGGAATCCCTGTTTTTTATGATTGTCTGATCAAGATACCATTACCTATACTGGCATTCTTGCCAATGCCAACAAACGAAGGTAAGGAGAGGTTTGTCTTAAATTCAATATCAAAAGCCATCAGTTTGACTTGCTTATAGCTCATGAGTTTCTGGTTTGTAATGTCTGTGATGTGGACATCAAACCTCTCTTCCAGATGAACACCAATACCAGAAAGGAAAGAAAGGATATTACCTGCCAGCATACGTTCCAAGAACTGAATC
>CACYBT010000390.1 GCA_902772715.1 uncultured Succinivibrio sp. | reverse complement strand
ACAGGCACTATCTCCCATAATGCTGGCCGTAGCCTCATCTTCCGTTACCAGAGGTTTTTTTCTAAAGATTAAACCAATCGAAAGAGCGAGCACAAAGAGAAGAAAAACTACAAAAGTTGCCAAAAAAACCATTGTATGATCTCCTTATTTGATTAACATGTTCATTTCATTCTAACATTAAACGATCCTTTTTTATACCAATACACAGTATTCAACTGACAGGATTTCTCACTACTGACGGTTTTGGGATAAACTGATAGTAAAGAGAGAGCACCACTTAAATTTTATAAAATTTCTCAAATGTTCAGCCTTTCGCTCCATGCTCTAAAGTGAGGATTATGATAGAATAACAAACCGTATTTTTCGTACCTAAAGAATGCTTAATTTCGATATAAATCAGCATAGGTGGCAGAAAGTCGTAGATTAACCCTTTTTAAGAAAAGATATGCAAGTTAGAGGAGAATACGTACTTCAACCTACGATATGCTCGCAGGTTTAAAACGTAAACTTATTATGAGAACAAGTAAATTTCTGATTTCAACATTAAAAGAAGATCCTAAAGAGGCTGCTGTTGAAAGCCACCGTCTTATGATGCGTGCCGGTATGATTAGACAGG
Source organism: uncultured Succinivibrio sp. (assembly GCA_902772715.1). Classification (GTDB taxonomy): domain Bacteria; phylum Pseudomonadota; class Gammaproteobacteria; order Enterobacterales; family Succinivibrionaceae; genus Succinivibrio. Next base: position 1,634 of record CACYBT010000390.1, on the reverse strand, counting down.
TTGCCTCAGGTGTTTATACCTGGTTACCAACCGGAATGAAGGTTCTAGCCAAGGCTATCAGTATTGTCAGAGAAGAGATGAATAAGACCGGTGCTCTTGAAATTGCCATGCCTATGGTACAACCAGCCGATCTGTGGAAAGAATCAGGACGTTACACCAAATATGGACCGGAACTATGTCGCTTTAAAGACCGCAAACAGAACGAATTCGTGTTAGGCCCAACCCATGAGGAAATTATCACGGATATTGCACGCCGCGAGATCAAATCTATACGGCAGTTACCAATGTGTCTATATCAGATCCAAAATAAGTTCCGTGATGAAATCCGTCCTCGTTTTGGGGTTATGCGCGGTCGTGAGTTCCTGATGAAGGATGCCTACTCATTTCATATTGATAAAGCCTCTTTAGATAAAACTTATCAGGATATGTATGATGCCTACTCTAGAGTCTTTACAAGAATGGGGTTAACCTTCAGACCCGTAGAGGCAGATACAGGTTCTATCGGTGGCAATCACTCCCATGAATTTCAGGCTCTTGCCGATGCCGGTGAAGATATCATCGCCTGGTCAGACGGTTCTGATTATGCTGCCAATATCGAAATGGCCGAAGCCTTAGCACCTGACTACGCACGACCAGCACCTACCAAGGCATGTGAAAAGAAACCTACGCCAAACTGTCATACCGTGGATGAAGCGGCAGCCGCTTTAAATCTTGAATCAACACGAGTGCTCAAAAGTCTTATCGTACATGGTGAGAACGATGAAAACGGCAACAAAACTCTGGTGATGCTATGCCTTTGTGGCAATCAGGAACTAAATGAAGTTAAGTCAATAAAAATCAAAGGTATTGCTGATCCTCTGACTTTTGCCACCGAAGAAGAAATTAATGCCTACACCGGAGCACATACCGGTTCATTAGGACCAGTCGGATTTAAAGGCAGAATTATCGTTGACAGAACCGCTGATAAAATGGCTGATTTTGCCTGTGGTGCCAACGAAACAGGTTATCACCTCATCAACGTTAACTGGGATCGTGATGTACAGAACTATGAAGTTGTAGACATCCGCAATGTTGAGGAAGGAGATCCAAGCCCTGATGGCAAAGGCAGACTGCATCTGCGCAAAGGAATCGAAGTAGGTCAGGTATTTATGCTTGGAACCAAATACTCCGAAGCCATGCATGCTACCGTCATGGACGAAAAAGGAAATGATGTGCCAATGCTGATGGGATGCTACGGTATTGGCGTTACCCGTGCCATTGCTGCCGTTATTGAACAGTACCATGATGAAAGAGGCATTATATGGCCTGAATCACTGGCTCCATTTAAGGTTGCCATCATTGCCATTAAACTCAACAAAAACGAGCTTGTAAAAAATACCGCCGAAAAACTTTATGAGGAGCTACAGCAAAAAGGAGTCGAGGTTTTATTTGATGATCGCGACGAAAGACCTGGCGTCATGTTTGCTGATATAGAACTTATGGGTATTCCTCATATCATCACCATTGGTGAAAAGAGTCTTAATGACGGTATGATAGAATACAAAAACCGTAAAACCGGTGTTAAAGAGTCTATACCTGTTGGTAAGGCTTTAGACATAATTACCAGTAAATTTGAGTTAAAATAACATACAGTT
>CACYBT010000389.1 GCA_902772715.1 uncultured Succinivibrio sp. | reverse complement strand
TTGATGTCCTTTGCATTAATGGTAAGAGTACCATTAGGAATGTTGATTTCAGCATTACCTTCGTGATCAATCTTAAAGACATCGGCAATGGAGTTATCCACATAATTATCGGGAATTCCAATTTCCCCCAGAAACTCGTCAGTTACGATCTCCAGCTCTTCTGAATACTTTGAGAGATTCTCTTCACATTCATTCAACTCAGATTGTACCGATGTTTTATCGGATTTCAGTGATTCTATGTCCTTCTCAATCTCACTTATTTTTTTGTTTACTTTATCCTTTTCATTTTCGTCACTTAAGGAACGATAATAGGTATTACAGGAGTCCTTAAGCGACTCTTTGCGTTTTAGCTGACGCTCAAGATCATCGTATTTTTGTTTGATACTTTTTTCATTTGACAGTGTGGCATTGTACTTCTTTGCAACCGCAGCACATCGTTCTTTAAGCGAATCTCTCTTTAACTCATCATAATCTGTTTTAGACTTACCATGATAATAGATATCGGCAACCTCCTTTTTACCCTCATACGCCTCATAATAGATATAACTGTTATCCTGAATCACCATACTCTCAACTATTGTAGATTCTGTTCCTGCAAGGATCTGTTTGCTTAACATCTCCTTTAGCGAACTGTTTTTGTCAAGGTGAATTCTAGTTAAAAGCTGAGACTTGCTTTCACCGCTTTCATAGCCTTTGATGCCAACATTCTTGCTTTGATCGCTATCATTCCAGACATGCACTCTTGCGCCACGGGTATAGGAGGCGAGCGCATTGATTGAGGAGAGACTATTGTCTCTTTCTGTAGTGTTATCTCCACTGACCTGGGTAATATCCTTGCTTGACAGAAAACTGTGCAGATAGTATTTATTATTTCCGTAAATAATAAGAATATTCTGCCCAATCCTAGGCATATTGAAAATTTCATGAGAGGCCACCGTAGAGGTAAGATGAACCACAACAGGAACATTCTGACCGGAAACTATGGCATAGAAAGTTGATGGATTTTGAGTATTGTCTCCGCTACAAATACAGATTGACCCTTCCAAAGGTTCTTTGGTCGTATCATCCCATACCCCCAGGTATTTACCGTCTCCATTGCAGACGATAGCCTCAAAAACCTGCATGCCGCTGCTGTCTGAACGCAGTTCTGCCTTCCTTCCTATCCCGTCATTATCGCTAAAGGACGCAAATGACCCAGGTTCCCTGTCACTTAACAGTTCATAGGCGTCTAGTTTTACTTCAATACTAGGAACAGTCTCCTCTGAAGTTCTAAAAGCACTGTTAGGCTCACAAGTAAGATGCATTTTGGCATCAGCGACCACAAGAGTGATATCACGGTCTAGATAATTTTTGGCAGTTATAACAGTTCCTGGCACAAAGATAAGGTGAGATGCTGTAAGTGTAAAGCGGGTCAGTTCGCGTTCATGCTTGTTCCTGATATTGGATATGGCCTCAGTCATATACTCTACTCTTTTGGCGATAGCATCATCATTTGCCCTTGCACCATAGAGCAGAAAGTCATAGTCATTATTGAAAAGTTCTTCTTCAGGATGAAAGACATCCATAGTAAACGAGGTTAACTTTGGTGTACCGCTGTCAGCCTGATCACAGATGATAGGAATATCGTAATTATATTTAGAATTATTATCTTCCTTAAAATAGGTACTGGTAACGCCATGGGATTTGTGAACGCCATACCCCTTACTCAAAAAGACCCTGATGAAATTATCATCTTCATGACCATGCTGAATATTAAAATTCAAGCCACAGTCAGTAATAATTTTTTTTAGCGCCTGTAAGGGAGAGTATGAACCTATCTGCAAACTGACATAATCAGGCAGAGCATTAAAGGAAGTCTTAGACTCATTATCAAGCAGTTCAAATTTTATCGGCAGATTGCTTTCAAATTCATAGTCATTGCCAAACAGAACACGATTTGGCTTGCTAAGGAATAATTCCAGTTTTTTCGTAAGTTCTGAAAATGACTTATCACGATATTTGTATTCACGCCTTTTTAAAACATCAAAAGGAGAGACAAAATCAATCTTGTAGATATAGGCGGCCTTATTGCTTTTAGTACAGATAACATTCTGTGTCTTTCCCAAAAACCTGACGGAACTTACAATGCCGTTGATAAAACGGTTAAAGACATAATCAGACTCACTGCCGTCTACTTTTAGGGTATCAGTGATTTCAACATTGATACTTAACTGTCTTCCTATCTGGCATTGAATATCGGAAGTATTAAGTGCATTATCCGCATAAAAAGAAAGACTACCAGAATAGAGATCAGATATGCCTTCCTTAAAGGTAATCTCAAAAACGGAATTTAGCGGAAAAAAATCTTGATTGTTATTTTTCTTTGGAGAAATTGTAAAGGAAATAGACTTAATCCTGGTATTCATCGGCGTATCCACTTATCTATAACCATTTTTCTAGTCACTTAAAATTTTAAACTGTTATGGAAGCAAATTTCCTGCGCTTAAATATAATTCGTACCAATCACGCCTGCTTAGTTCAAAATCACAGGCTTTGGCACTATCAATGACACGGTCTATCTTAGTAGTACCGATAATGGCCTGCATCAGCCCTGGATATCTTAAGACAAAAGCGATAGCAACAGCAGTGGTATTAGTCTCATACTTGTGTGACAGTTCCTCTAATTTGTCATTTAAAAGCGGGAATTTAGGATTATTTAAGAATACTCCGTCAAAAAAGCCATACTGCATGACCGACCAGGCCTGAATCACCATTTTATGAAGACGCAGATACTCAAGAGTTCCGCCATCACGCAGCACAGAAGCCTCGTTATACATATTGACATTAAAGCCTGAATCTATCATAGGTGTATGACAGACACTTAACTGCAGCTGATTTAAGACAAGAGGTACCTCAAGTTCTGACTTTAACAGTTCCATCTGCAGGGGATTCATATTGCTTACCCCAAAGGAGAGTACCTTGCCGCTGTTTTTTAAGACTAAAAATGCCTCACTTATTTCCTGAGGCTCCATAAGGGCATCCGGTCGATGCAGCAACAGACAGTCAAGATGATCGGTGCCCAATCGCTTTAAACTAGCATCACAGGCCTCAAGAATGTGCTTTTTTGAAAAATCGTAAATAGTAGGTTTACCTTCTTCTTTAAGGATCCCGCACTTACTTTGAATAAAAAGACTATCACGCCTGGTATGTGAGATTTTCAAGGCCTCCCCCAGAAGACTTTCAGCCTTGCCCATAGTGTAACAGTCAGCAATATCAAGCAAGTTTATGCCATGCTCGTACGAAGCATCAATTAGGTTGGCAATTTCACTCACCTTTAGTTCGGGAAAATGCATACATCCGAGCACCACCTTGGAAACCTTTGGTCCGTTTTCATAAAAATCAAGATACTGCATATGACGATCCTTCAAAAAAATACTTCAAAGGATAAAGGCCGCAGCCTTTATCCCAAATTTATTAGTGAGCAATTTCGTTTTTCAGCGGGAGGTTACCATCAATAAAGTTTTTCATATTGGTGGAGGAAATGTTCACAATACGCTCAACGGTCTCCCTTAAGAAGAACCAGCCGGCGACATGAGGCGTTAACAGCAGATTCTTGCACTCCCACAATGGACTATCCTTAGGCAGAGGTTCAGGTGTGGTGACATCCAAGGCGGCTCCCTTTAACGGACCATGCTGTAAGGCACTGATAAGGGCATCCTGATTGACAGCATCGCCACGGCCTACATTCATAAAATAGGATCCCTGTTTCATTTTCTTAAAGAATGCCTCATTAAAGAACTGTGTGGTTTCAGGAGAGGATGGCATCACGTTGGCAATGAGATCACAGTCGCCAACAAACTTATCTACATCACTTAGTGTATAGACCTCATCCACATAGTTAGGCTTATCCTTAAGATTGCGCTTGACTCCGATCACTCTTTTCGCACCTAAGGCCTTAACCTTTCTTGCATAAGCCTTACCGATATCACCTAAACCAAAGACTGCGATGGTAGAACCTTCCACAGAAATAATCTTGCCACAATTCGACCAATCCTTATTTTGTTGCTTGTCACGATAAAGATGAAAATGACGGATTAAAGAAAAGGTCATGGCCAAAAGATGTTCACTTAAGGCAGGTGAAAAGGCCCCCACACAGCAGCATAGTTTGACATGGGATGGCACTACCTTGACGTAATTGTCATATCCTGCTGAGTTTAACTGCAGAAGTTCAAGTTTTTTAGCATCCGCCACCAGGGCTGGTTTAATATTGCCAACAATGATTTCCTTATCAGCAACATCTAAAGGAGTCACCTCCCCCGGCTTTTTGATGGTGATCTCCGCTCCCTCATGAGTATATCTCTTGTATAACTCACTATCTAAATCAAGAGCAATCAGCACTTTCTTACTCATTTTTACTTCCTTAATCAAAAAATTTTCTATTCAAATGGATATCTGATATTTAACTGCGCACGTATTGAGTCCATAAGACGCATGATGTACAAAATGCGTTCATGAGTCATGGATGGACATTCAAGAGCCCCGCTGACAATGGTTTGTGCCACTTCTCTTACTTCATATTCAAAACCAGTTAACTGCTTTTCCGCTTTAATACTCTTTACTACCTCGTAGTTACTGTCAATTACTTCAAGGCCCTGCGGATTGTTAATATTTTCAATTTTAAGATAGCCATTTTCACAGGCTATCATGCCAAAACGGTCGGACAGACACAAAGCCGATGAATTTAAAACAGCCATTCTAAGGCCATCCTCATAGGTGAGCGTGATACTGTTACTCATATCCACTCCACTGCTGTTTTTGACACAGCAAGCCAGTACCTCTTTGGCATCACCGAATATCATATTGGCAAAATTGAGCGCATACACGCCCACATCCAAAAGCGCACCGCCGGCTAACTGTGGCGATATAAGACGCTCCTTTGCAACAATGTTGTAACCCAAATTAGCCGTCACAAGATATGGTTTACCTACAATACCGCTTGCAAGGACCTCATTGATGGTTTTGCGCATAGGCTGATAGCGGGTCCAGATCCCTTCTGCAATAAGCAGTTTTCTTTCCTGGGCAAGATTTAAGAGCTCCTCTGCCTGTCTGGCATTGACAGTAAAAGGTTTTTCACACAATACATGCTTGCCATGCAGCAGACAGGCTTTACACTGCTCATAATGAAAATTATGAGGGGTAGCGATATAGACTAAATCGATACTCTCATCATTATAAAGTTCTTCATAGGAACCGTAAGCCTTAGGAATATTAAAGAGAGAGGCAAACTCCCTGGCTTTATCTAAAGATCGTGAAGCAATGCCGGTAAGTTTCACAGAATCATCGCCATGTTCATTCATAAGATTTACGGTTGTAGCCATGACTTTGGCGATGGAACCAGCACCTAAAATAGCATAATTAAGCATTGTCATTTCTCCATAAACAAAGCAGCAAAAATCAGAACTCAAAGTCCACAGCGACACGTTCCTCGGCTATGCCGCGGCAGATTCTGGCTACAGCGAGGTGTCTTTCATCATTAGCATAGGATTTTAAATCCTCCATGGAATCAAATTCACAGATAAGACAGGCATTGAATTTATTGGCCGGATTCACGTTAACTCCCACTTCAAGCGATCTTAAACATTCAATCTTGCCAACAAGCCCGCGCAGACCTGCAATAAACTCATCTCGCTGTTTTTCTGTACCTTCAGGAAAACGCCACATTACAACATGTTTTATCATTATTCTCTCCCTATACTATTGCGAAAAATCGCAAATTAAATCAGTGAACAATAAACTTACGGTCATTCTTGCGTACGGCGGCATTTGAAATGGAGCCATCGGCATATCCTAAAGCCAAATGCCCCACACCGACAAAACTCTTGGGATCAAGAGACAGAGATTTGAAGAGCTCCTGGTAACATGGATACTCCATGCCTTCACGACAGCGGTTAATCCAGCAGGTAGCAAGTCCTAAGGCATGGGCGGCAAGCATCATATTGCCAAGACACAGAGAACCGTCCTCCACATTGGTCTTCTGCTGCTCTTTAATCGAGGACACCACCATTAAAATGACAGGAGCCCCATAGAACGGATCAGAAGATACGCCAAGGATCTCGGCATTAATTTTAGCAATTTCATTACGCAGGCTTTTATTGGTAATGGCAATCACGGTTGGAGTCTGCATACCCATGCCAGACGCGGCATAAAGACCTGCATCAATAATCTGTTCAATAAGATCATCACTCACTGGTGTATCTTTATATTTACGTACCGAGCGTCTGGTCATAAGACAAGTTAAAGCATCCATACATTATCTCCTCTTAAAAAAATTTTTCTTAATTTTATCCAATTTGAAATTAAAAAAAATTGAACTCCTAGAGATTTTAAAAATAAGAAAATCTGAAAATATTTATAAGTTGATAACGATTTTGCTATATGGATAACTTGAAGACCGTAAATTGCACACCTGCTTTTGCAAAAGCCTAAGGACTTAACATAATGTTCCAAAAAATCCGATAAGCGTTCCTGTTTGCCTCGGCCATTCAGCTCCATTTAAACTAAATGTTACGATGCCAACTCACAAACACTAATTTAAATCTAATTATTAAAGACTAAGATTTAAAGACATCAGAAAAACATAGGTAGACAAGAAAATGCAAATTATTAGCAGAATGCTTATCCTGTTATGCAGTGTTATCGTCATATCATTTTATATAATAGAAATTTCGGCTCATGCTGAGGATTTCAACAGCATGGTAACAGCCAAAATTTCATCAATAACACTTACGCAATATCAAGAAAAAAGAGCGCTTATCCGCCTTTATGATAGCTTTGGCCAGAATATCGGCAGTCTTGAGAACAGAAGCGATGGCATATATTTTAACGATGGTGAAAACACCGTAAAATTAGATCAGTAGCAAAAAGACAGCCTGGTAATTATAGTAAAAACACTGTGCCAGTAGTTCTTACAAAACTGCAACTTATTAATTTTTAGAAAAAAAAGCCCAAGACAAAAGCCTTGAGCACATCAACTATAATATAAAAGGAGGATGAAGCCTGGCAGTAACCTACTCTCACACAAACGTACGTTGCACTACCATCGGCGTTGCTGCATTTCACTTCTGTGTTCGGAA
>CACYBT010000388.1 GCA_902772715.1 uncultured Succinivibrio sp. | reverse complement strand
CCGAGGCTATATCCCTCCTATAAGACTGTGGTGATGCCTCGTTAATCTAAAGAATCCCACGACTTTAGTCGTGGGAGTATGTCAAACTGATATGGCGTGTGACATAAGATCAGAAAGACTATAAGCGCGTTGCTCACTTTCTTGGTTATCTTCAAAATCGTTAGTTTCTATTTTGATTTTTATGCGACGCAGCTTGTCTACAAACTGTGACAGCGACTGTTCGAATCTGTCATAATCCTCACTTGAGGTTATGACAAGATTGAGACATACCTCCATCGTTTGGGGACTAATGCTCAGAAAATTATCCCCCAGGTGATTTTCTTTTAAAAGATTTATGCAGGTTTTATCCTCAAGACTTTTACTGTCACACAGTGGGGCGTAAATATAGAGGACTTCGTTATTAACCTCAAAATTTACTTCATCACCGTCAAAAAAGAGGCGGCAGGTACCCTCCGCACTCAAACTGAAGTTTAGGTTTAGCCTTAAGGATAACCTTTCAATCAAATAGTCAAAATTATGTTTATTTTCCATAAAGTTCATTAAATTCTACAGTGGTATTACCATTTTCGAATCCGTTGAAGATTTTCTTGATCTTAGCATCATTATCTTTAGTGTTAATCATATCCTCAGTGATTTTGATCCATCCGATAATGGCTTTGTTTGGAATATCGGTAATGTTAACCTCACCTGCACTTTCATCATGATCTTTAAATTTGTTCTCAAGGATAATGTCTTTCATGGAGTAGGCATGATCATTTTCACTTAGCTTCGTGGTATCAATAATGTAGATTCTGCCACTTGACTGTCCAAGATAATTCATGCAATTGCGAAACTGCTGGGCTGATGAACATCCTGATTTGCCGGTAGCACCCTTGCCTTGAGCCAATCCCATGGCTTCTTGCATGTTTTCTGGTTTGCTAAGATCCATAACACTTTTAATGCCACCTTCTTTGACAACAGTATTAGGGGCGAGCTTGTCAGATCTGAAACATATTCCTTTGAATTCATAAAGGTCACGAGTAACGCCTTGATCATCGAAGGCTTGGCCTTTTTTTTCTGTTTTACCGTGTACTATATCATCTTTTAATTGGGCTTTAACAAAGTTTTCGAGTTCCTCTTTATTCTTTATTTGAGGTAGCTCCTTACTTACTTTAATTTCAGGCAGTTTGTTCTCATCCTTAACTTCAGGCTCTTTGTTGATTTCTTGTTTCTGCTTGTCAATGCCGTTTTTCACCATATTGGCAATTTCAAGAATTTTTGACAAATCATCTTCGGTTACGACCTTATCGTTTAAGGCTATTTTGAGATTATACTCAATATCTTCCATTGGTACTCCAGCGCGGATGGCAGAGGAAGCAATTCTAGCAAGATCACTAGCCTAACCTTTAAGATTATCCACAATCACTTTTTCTGCCTGGGCCTTAAGATCTAATGGCTGATGGACCTCTTCTTTTTTCTGGGTGTGTGGTGCATCTCCTAGTTTTGCATTTTCTAGATTTTTCTGTACAGGAGGTTCATTCTTTTTGACATTATTAAGATCATTTTTATCATCATTTAAGATAGGATCTTGGTTATTAATCTGTTTAAGTAAATCTGACATTTTCTTTCCTCAAAAAAAATCTTTACACTTAGTTTATATGTTTTTACTAGTATGTTCATTAACTACTAACTAGTTTAAATCTATAATTTTAAAAATTCAACTATATTTTTTAACTACAATAAAAAATGTGATATAGATTTTTTTTCGTTTCATTATATTGGACAACAAAAAAACATGATTAGTTTTTCTCTTTCTATTCTATTCATGAAAAACTTTATTTTACTGTGTTTTAGATAAAAAAAGGATTAAGTTTGATATTACTGTTTACTTCAATTTTGGAAGTCCCTGTTATAAATGTGGGTCTAAGTCATGAAATATTTAAGAAAAATCATGCCCATTACGTTAAGAAGAAAAACAATTTTTAATCTTAAGGATATGAGCCACTAATGTAGGCAAGTCCTTAAGCAACTTGTGGTCCCTCTTACTAGGTGGGCTCCTTCTACAGTTGGAT
>CACYBT010000387.1 GCA_902772715.1 uncultured Succinivibrio sp. | reverse complement strand
GCTGCAAAAGTCAAATTTTCAAATTTTTATCTAATTATTTCAGTTCTTCTGCCCCAAAGAAACTTCTAGCATAATATATTCTAAAAAGATTAACGTGGATTATTGCCACTTTACATTAAATTTAGAAAAAAAAGCCACCCTAACTTGAGGATGGCCCAAAATAACTTTATGAAAATTATCCTAAGATCTTCTGCATGGTCTGAACTCTGCTGTCAGATAATGTCTGCATTGTTCTGTTAGCACTATCAATCAATTCTTTGTTAGAATCCATCAGCTGTCTTAGATTATCAGCAAAAGCCTGGAACTCTTGTTCTCTTGCCTCTGATCTCTTGACGGCTACATCTCTTTGAGCAGCGGCTTGCTCATACTTAGCACCAATTAAACCACCAACTTGATTTATAACCTGACCAGAAGCATTCCATACGGCCTCTGCCTGTTTAACGGTGTCAAGTCCCTTGTAAATTTGGTCTGCTGTCTTATCTACAGCAAGGTTTGCAACATAAGTAGCCTTTTTGGAAGCCTCGGAAATCTGCTCAGTCGACATCTTGCCTACTGCATCCTTAGGTGAAAAACCAGTATGAGACTCGAAGGCTTTATTAAATGCATCTTTTGTGGCATTCTCAGCTATCTTTGCCTCCTTCATAGCACTCATAGTCTTACACAGGGTTATTGTAGACATAGTCAACGAGATTGCACCTACGCCTATTGCAACAATTCCTTTTATAAGAGCAGCCTTCCAGATTTCATCGGCTTTCTTATTCAGTTCTTCCGCCTGATTCAGTTTCTCAGCTACTGCCATCTTGGTATTGACGTCTCTCATCTCGCGATTTTCACGTTTCTGCTCTGCCATAGCCTTAGCAATTTCGGCCATGATGGACATAACGGTATCACATGCTGCCCCAGTAAACAGTCCGGCTAACTTCTCTAAACTCTCTTTAGTAACAGAACTAGCAGGTGGTGTTAAATTAGGACCTGTACCTGGATCTTTTTCCTTACCATTATTTGCATCTGGAACAGGATTCTGAATATTCTCTGTTCCCTGAGTGTTGCCGGCATCACTCAATAGAATCTCCGGCCGAAAACCACTACCGTTAATCCCTGATACATCGAGATTACATAACAATTCTTCATCGACAAAGTTAACATATTTATTTAAAACTACTGCGTTCATTTTCTATTTCCTCTATTAAAAAAATCTGTTCTACTATCTATACTATTAGGCACTGGTTGGAGCACTCTTGGCAATCTCTTCTGTTGTCTGGCGCTCACCTTCAGCAATTTGTTTAACTTTCTCTGTCATCTTCTGACTATTTTCAATATTTGCTTTTAATGCATCTACCAATGCCTGCTGGAACATATCAAGCCACACTTTCTTTGCCTGATGTTTTTTCATATCAGCCTGCAACCTTACAATATCTGCCTGAACATCACCTCTAGCAATTCCAACACCACCGTTGGCGATTCCGGTTACGGAAGTTCCTATTGAAATTGAAGACTGAATTGCTGTGACAAGTGCCTTAGCATGTCCTACTAGTGCACCTGGGCATGCAAATGCACATGCAACTCCAGCAACTAGACCTAAAGCCATATCAAAATACATATTGAAATTCTTTAAAGTCTCGTCACTAAAACCCTCTTTCATTATCCCCATTGAAGATAACAAATTACCAACACCTTTAAGCATCAAACCTGAAATACCAACACCATCGTTATGTTCTGCCACTAATGAATCTATCTGGGTAAACAACAGAGCACAGCCTCCTATAATCAGTAATGGATTACCGGTTACAGCACCTACTGCTATAGTAACTGCGGCTGCAAGAAAACCAAAGGCTTTAGATATGGCACCTAGCACTTTCTGCCAAAATCCCATCTTCTCTTCTTCTTTAGCTTTCTTAATCTGCTCATCCAACTTTGCCATGGTCTTATTCAGCTCTTCTTTTCTAACTGCACTGTTGGATTTAATTAAATCGAGTGACACTTTATTGTTCAAAGCCTGAGTCTTACTATCTAATAGACCTAAAATATTTGACAAATCGCTAATGGATGCAAAATTCAACTCGCCAGTTGGAGTAGCAAGGGCCGGGCCAACACCTGATGGTGAATTGCCGTTACCAACACTAGTATTAGCCTGCACTGTCATGGCTGCAGTACGTAATGCCTGTAGCGTTTTTGATGATAATTTTGATAAATCAGAGTTAGCAATCAAACTAATATCATCAGCACTAAGCTCACCTTTGTTTAAAAGCTCCTGAGCCTGTTCTGCAGACATTGTATTGACATTAGAATTTAAGTTTTTAATTAAGTCTGACATAATATTCCTCACATTAATTTACTTTTACTTTTACTTTTAAAACTTTCATGTACGAACCAAATTTAATGCTCATCAAGTTTCTGTTTTTTAGTTCGTACTCACTGTATCTGTTTTATATTATAAACTAAAATTAAAAAAAAGTAGTTACTTTTTTCTACTATTTATAAGAAAAATGAGCTGGCTCACATTTTTTTATATTTTTTAATCAGAAATCGCATATATAAGCCATTTATAAAAAATATCAAAAGCAACAAAATTCGCTTAAAAACGTAAAAAGTGTAGGTAAAAATTAATTTTTTGAGTATTTTGTAGTGCAAAAAAAAGCAAAAGTAAAAAAAACTTTAAAAAATTTTTTTATGGAAAAAAACAATCTGAAACAGCTTGTCGACATTACCACCATCGAAGTCTTATGCGATATGACTTAGGAGATCAGGTTTTCATTGTTTTTGTTTTCTTAAACATCGAGTTTCCGAAAATTATTTTTAAAAATTTGGCTTAGAAAAAACTTTTAACAGGCATTATGTTCTCTAACATATGAATATTCCTTTCTAAGAGATTTTAGCGTAAGATACTATTGACTTAAATTGTCTCTGTACTCTATCTATGGTATCTAGGATAAAATCGGCCACGTACTTATTCCTTTTAAGATACTCTTAAGTTCTAAAGGACATCTCTTAAAACTCTTTTTCTTTTCTCTTGACGATATAGCCCTTCCCTATCATCCTGTCAGGAAGTTTTGTACCATGGTTACAATCTTTAAAATGATATCGGCTTACGGTGTAAATATAAAAAGATCTGTGGTTTTACGATAAAGCATGCCGATGGTCTTATTATCTTCATTGAAAAACTTCAGAAGGCTCATGATGATAAGTTGCATACAAGCCATGGTTACATGGCCAAACACAGATCATAATTAGTGGTTCATAAGTCACTCTCTAGGTTTAAGAAGTGTTTCATGTTGAAAAGCCAAAATCTATATTGAAGCGGGCGAAGTATATCTCAAACCTCTTCATCGCTTAAAGATAAATCGGTACATAGGATGGCGATGACTTTATCTTTGCTGTAACTTACTTTAAGCTCTACAGTTTTGGCATGTATACAGGCTTTGTTGTATTCTTCAGCCGTCATCTATTTAGCCTTTTTACACATGGAGGAATATTTACTACATTATGCTAAAGAATGTCTTTATTAGTGCAGTGAGGCATTCTCCATGAACTCTATAGGTCATTTAGATGGCATTTCTCGTCGTTATAAACGGAGTACTGACAAAAATAGTGTCAAAATCTGTAAAAGCTGAGCAGCATTAAATGATTTGTCTAAAAGCGAATCCTTTCTACAGGCTGAACAGAAACATCACTTGTAAGTTCCTGATAGTCAAGCACAGGCACATCATAAAATTCAGCCTCAATAAGTCGTCTAACATAACGACGAATATCAATTGAAGCAATGATTACTGTCTTTTTATTTGTATTGGATTTTTTTATCCTTTTGACTTCACTTATGAATTTTTTAGTATTGTCTGGATCTAGTGCCAAAAAAGAACCAGACGAACTCTGACGAACAGACTTACGAATAAGTTCTTCAACTTGAGGATCAATCAACACCGCTGGAAGTATATTCTGATCTGCTGTATAACGGTAGGAAATCTGACGTTTTAATCCAACTCTCACATATTCGCAAAGCATAATAATGTCTTTCTCACGTGGAGCCCAGGAAATAATATTTTCTAAAATTGTACGTAAATCACGTATCGAAACTTGCTCCTGAACAAGACGTTTTAAAATATCAGCAAGTTTCTGCAAAGGAAGAAGTCGAGTAGCCTCATGAACCAAATCAGGAGCTCGTTCTTCCATTTTATCTAGAATATACTTACTTTCCTGCAGCCCCACAAAATCACCGGCATGTTTTGATAACAACATCGATGTATGTAAAGTAATGATATCCTCGTGTCCAAGACAGGAAATACGTAATTTCTCAAGTTCATCACGGTGACTCTTATCAACCCAGTATGCTTTTTCACCAGGTAAAAAATCTTCTCCCTCTTCGATATCAATTCCCAACATCTGTACATTTTCTGGATTATCGCGGATAAGGAGTTTATTTTCTTCAAGTTTACCTGAAGCAATTGGAATTTCATCTAAATTTAAGGCATATGAGTAACCGGACATCGAAGGATTGTTTCTTAGATTAATACCAGGAAATGGAACTCCCAAATCAAAATAAAGAGCCCTGCGAAGTTCAGCCATACGTGAATC
>CACYBT010000386.1 GCA_902772715.1 uncultured Succinivibrio sp. | reverse complement strand
CGGGACTTATCGGAGGGATTCTGATAATTTATTTCACAAAACTCCTTAATCATATCCATGTTAAGAGTCTTGCCAAAACGGCGGGGACGGATAAAAAGTGGATTTTTAACCACATAGGAACTTAAAAACAGCTCTTTTAAATAAGAGGTCTTATCGACATAATAGGCACCCTCTTCAATAATCTCGGCAAAATTCTCACTGCCAGTCAGAAACAATAAATCCTTTGGCATATTCTTCTCCTCAGATAACTTTTGTTTATTCTAGCATAGAATAACGTTAGTGAGGTTTATTGAGGCTGTGAATAGTAACCCTTTGGGCACTCTTTGTTTTTTAATCTTGACAATAGTTCGACGTCGAACTATAATATCTTTCCATAGGATCCTATATTCTATTTTTATATTTTTGTTGTATCAAGGAAGGAAATATGTCTAATTTTAAGAAAATTTCATTTGATGTGAATGCCCCTCGTACTGAGTTTCACAATAATCTCTCACTAAGTGGCTGTGAAGTTTCCTACAATAACTTTGCTCCTAATAGTGCAGTTCCTTTCGTACACTCCCACAAGGAAAACGAGGAGTTTTATATCGTGTTGAAGGGCGATGGGGAACTTTATATTGACGGTGAGACTGTAAGTCTTAAAGCGGGTGACGCCTTCAGAATTGCTCCTTTAGGAGAACGCTGTCTTAAAAGTGGTAAAGAGGGCATGACAGTCATCTGTGTACAGAGCAAGGAGCACAGTTTAGGTGGTTTTACCGCAGAAGATGCTAATATCCTTCAGGATAAAAAAAGTCCATGGATGAAGTAGTTAGTGATTACGGTATTATCTCTCTTGCGGGTAAACTTCGTGATTATGCCAATGATTTTATTCATGAAGAACTTATGCAGGAGGGAATCTGTGATCTTTTGCCTTGTCACGGCGATATCCTGTATGCGGTGTTTAAAAAAAGAGAAGTTAAGGTAACAGAGATTGCTGCTCTGACGCACCGCAGCAAATCCACAGTTTCGTCTATGGTCGATAAATTAAGAGATCTTGGATATGTAACGAAATTAAAGGATGAGCATGATCCCAGGGCTCTTGTTATCAGTCCTACACAGAAGGCCGAGGCTATCATGCCAGTCTTTAAACGTATCTCCATGAATCTTACAAAAAGACTTTTACAAGAGTTTACAGATGAGGAGCTAAAAACGCTGGAGCGTCTTCTTAAGCGAGCAGTGGTAGGTTTTGAGAGCAGGGTAGAGCTATCTTAATGGGACTAAGTCTGATAAGAGTTAAAGGATCCTATTCATGCTTCAGTCTGCCTGACTCGGAAAGGGTCTTGAAAAGCTGAGCAGATAAATCACTCCGAGTAAAAAGAGGACTGATAAAAGATAATAAAGACAGAATATTTAATGCAGACGCAGTAGGTGCGTACAATATTCTTCGTCTTTATATTCAGAATACTGGGAAGACAGGTATACGCTACAGTAATCTGTCTTCCCTGAACAAAGTAACCGTGTAAGAACAAAATTCTAGCGGTAGTGGCGGTATATGAGCCCGTCTGTTCGGTAGTGACTAAGTATTACGCAATCATGACGAACAAATTAAAATCCTGCTGTCGTAGTAGGATGCTCGGCAATTCATTGCCGAATGTAGTTCATGGATATGTCTTATAAAATCAAACCTCAAATCTCTACTTAAAGAAATGAATTGCATTTAAGCGTAAATTTTCGGAGACTTGAGTATTTCATTATTTGGAATAGCATCTGTATATGCTGGATTTTATTGTCCATCATATTTTGAGACTTCAGAGGCATCTTGTCACATTCTCATGGTGTTATATGCTAAATCCTTTATCTTCATTTATCCTAGATGAAAAATGCCAAGACTTGCTTTTAAAGACATCATAGATGGACATATTGTTTTGCGTGAGTTTACCTTGGCTTGATGTCGTTTATTTTTTTCTGCGTGTGTGCGTGGTTGTGCTATCGCTGCTACTAATTTGCTTTGTTTTATCAGAGGATTTTATTTCTTCGGCAAGTCTTAGGATAAAGGCATCAATAACCGGCATGAATTTTTTGATGAGAAAAAATATCGTAAGACCAACTGTGGCGACAATAAGTATGATGGAAAGATTGCTTATGCTAAATGTAGAGCCGGTGCTATCGGTGAGTACCGTAATCCCTGCTTCGCTTGAGCGTGATGAGAAAATGTCATAAACATCAAGGACAAGATCTTTAAAAAAGCCGAAGATGAGAACAATGACAGAGAGGATCCCGATCCCTACAGCAATTACTACGACTACCGGGAGTATATGCTTTAGGATCTCAAGGATGAATCCGATTATCGCAAGGATGATAAAAACACCGATACCTGCTGTGATAAGAAAGAATGCCAGTCTTAAAAGTGCCCCCATAAGCTG
>CACYBT010000385.1 GCA_902772715.1 uncultured Succinivibrio sp. | reverse complement strand
TTTATAACTCTTCATCATGTTTTGATATATCTCAAATTACAGATCTGCTTTTAGATGATATTTCCCAGCAGATTTTCATTATCGACAGTGCTTCTAAATACATTGTTTATATGAACAGTGCTTTTGGAGAACTTTTCAATGTTGATACCTCCTATGTCGGACAATGTCACAAGCTTATATGTGGCTTTGACAAACCTTGTCCATCGTGCAAGTTGAATCAAAATATCAATGATGATTTTTTTATTCATAATCATGAAAAATGTGTCTTAAAGCGTAATTTGGTTCTTAAATGCCGCAATATTGAAATAAGCGGACGTCTTTATACAGTAAATTATGTAATCGATAATGCTCATAACCATGTTATAACACAATCTAATTCCGATAAAGATAATGAGACCATCGCTTATTTTACCAAGATTTATGCGGATAATGTGACTGCTCCCGATTTGCAGATATATCACTTTATTGAAACCATGTGTCATTTTTTTAAGGCAAAATTTTGCTTGCTTTATGAATTTGACAGTAACAATAGCGATTTTAGCCATGGCAATAATCTTATTTGTTCACAGTCGTTTGTGGATTTAAAAAGTCAGATAGATGATGACAAAGAGATTTCTACTAATATAGATCAAAATCTTAAAAATCAAATCTATGAAGACAAGTCTGTAAGGTTTTTTGAGGATAAAAGTCTTGGTAGACTGTTTACAATTCCGCTAGAAGGACATGGAAAATTCATGGGATTTTTAATCTTCCTTGAGCCTGATGAAAAGATTCTAAATAAGTCTTTGAACAATTTCAAAACAGTTTTGAAACTGTTGGCAAGTGCCATTGAACATCGGGATATGCACAGTAAGCTGACTCGTATTGAATCAGTAGATACGCTTACTAACCTTAAAAACCGCAAAATCATGCTACATGATCTTAAAACTATTGCACTTTATGATAATGTCGGGGTCTTTTATCTTAATGTCAATGAATTAAATATCATCAATTCTAATTTCGGGATCCAAAAAGGCGATGAAATTCTCATTAAAACAGCATCTCTATTAAATCAGTTTTTCAATAAATCCAAATATATCTATCGTGTTGGTGCTGATGAATTTGTAGCGATTGTGCCTAATGTTGAGGAGAGTGACTTTGTTATGCTCTCGGATATGTTAAAGGCCTATATGCGTTCTGAGAAGGGCTTTTCTGTAAGTGTTGGCACGAACTGGAATAAGAGTGGCGCAGTGATTCAGCGTATTTTAAATCTTGCTGAGTCAGATATGTACGTTGAAAAAAAGAACTACTACCGTTCTCACCATGGTGACGAAAAAATCGCCAAACGTTACCGTAAATTCAATGATAACATCTTAAGTATTATTGAACCTGACAAAATTAAAAAACTTATTCAGAACGACTGTTTTAAGGTTTATTATCAGCCTAAATTTCGTATTTCGGGAAATAAGGCGCAAATCTCAGGAGCTGAGGCTCTTATAAGGCTTATTGTCGATGGTAAGGTGATACCACCGAATGACTTTATTCCTGCCTTAGAGTCTGCTCATTATACCTATCTTATTGATTATTACGTTTTTGAGAAGATCTGCAAGCGCATGCGTGAACGCTTAAATGCGAAGCAAACGGTGTTACCAGTTTCTTGTAACTTCTCAAGACATACTATTGTACGTACTGATTTTAAGGATACCCTCAACAGAATTCTAACAAAATATCAAATTGACTGTAAACTTGTGCCGCTTGAGGTTTCTGAACACACTAACACCGAAAAGCACAAGCAATTGGTTGAAGTTACCAATTATCTTGCCGATGAGGGCTTTAATATTTCGATTGACGATTTTGGTACGGCGCATGCTAATATCTATTCTTTGGCAGATTTAAGTGTCAACGAAATAAAGTTTGACAAGAAACTCATTGATAATCTCAATCTTGAGGATAACTCTAAGATCACTACTATTTTAAGTATGCTCATTTCCATGTGCAAGCGTCTTGGGATCAAGACTATTGCCGAAGGTGTGGAGGATGAAACACAGTCGCAGATCCTTAGGAATTTGGGCTGTGATGAAATTCAGGGATTCTACTACAGTAAACCTATTGAGGATAATGATTATTACTCAAGATTTTAGGCATTTTTCCAGGTATCACAAAGAATTTGTGCCGCTGCTTTAGGATCTTCTGCTAAGGTTACCGCAGAAATGACAAAAAAACCTGCCGCTCCATGGTGTTTTAAGGCATAAAGATCCTTATAAGTAACGCCTCCTCCCACCACAACAGG
>CACYBT010000384.1 GCA_902772715.1 uncultured Succinivibrio sp. | reverse complement strand
CCTGTCAGGAATTTCAGACGTTCCTGATCTTCATTTAGTTTATAGGAGAGGTATTCGTCATCATGAGGCACAATCAGAGCGTCTAATTCACTTTCTTCAAGTAATTCTAAAATTTCGTTTATTTTTACACGGTAGCTGTTTTTATTCTGTTCTGACATATGGGATGCCGACCTTTTTAAAAGTTTTTTGCTTGAGTTTGGTGTTAACTTTGATTGATGGTATTTTATGTGTTAACTTATGATATTGTACCATTATTCTTGGGACTGTGCTTTTGTGAATTTGGGAAGTGTTGAAGCCTTTTTCGCTGGCAATGATCAGGAGAATGTTTGCACAAAAAAACTGCCTTTTTTTCAAGGCAGTTTTTAGTGTTTTATTTTGTTAGTTTCTATTCAATATCTATTCACTAAAGGATGTACGATAGGCCAGTGTGGTCATCACTAAAAAGTCATGCATTGTTTTGACCACTTGATCTTTTGGTGAATGTTCATTCAGGGAATTTAAAGAATTCCATGTTTGCTCAAGTTTGCTTAATAACTCCAAGTCATTTTGTGCAAGTTCCCGGGCTCTATCATAGATCTCTTTATTTTTTCCTGTTTTGAAATCCTCCAACTTACCGCGTATGGTATCTAAATTGCGAGCCAGATAGTTTTTGAGTTGTTCGCAATTGTTATCAGCTCTCAATTCGGTCCTGCTTAACAGGAAACCCTCTGTTTTTTCAAGAAGGGTGGTAAGTGTTGGATTTAAGAGTACGGAACGGTCAACAGTTCTTTCCTTAATAGAATAGGAAACATCAATGCCTACACCCACACCTACACCTAAAGGTTCTAGATCAACACCAGTTTTGTAGTTACTCTGGGAGCTGACGCTAAGATACTCCAAGTTACCATCAACATAATTTAATGACAAGGTTTTAAGGGTTTCATTTTCTGAAAGGACCTGTGAACCGTTGATATAACCCTTATCCTGCTCGTAAATGGTAAGTGCGGTACCTGGGTGCTCAACAGCCCACATTACTGCTTTACCTACAAGTTTGAAACTTGCTGTTGTGGCCTCAAGAGCAAATTTAATGAGTTGCTCCACATGTTCAGGATCGCTCAGCCACTTGATAAGAGCAGCCTTGGCGCTTTCCTTTGCTCCTGCAATTAAGAGTTTAACCAAGACACCCT
Organism: uncultured Succinivibrio sp.; assembly: GCA_902772715.1. Taxonomy (GTDB): domain Bacteria; phylum Pseudomonadota; class Gammaproteobacteria; order Enterobacterales; family Succinivibrionaceae; genus Succinivibrio. The sequence goes on along the minus strand of CACYBT010000384.1, from coordinate 1,948 downwards.
TGAGGACACTTTTGCCTAGTTGTTTAGCACTGCTCTTGGTAATATCTTTAAGAATAGTCTCTGTGGAGTTTTCATCCTTATTTTCTGGGGTTTCATAGTTTCTCTGTATAATCCTCGTAACCAGTTCAATTACAGACTGCATCGGCAGCGAGTCGGAAAAGGAGATCTCATGAGTGGTCTTGGTGACATTTTCCCAAGGACGGGGATCTCCCTGTGGATCTGCCGGTTTTTCTGAGGAATAGCGGTATTGTACGGAATTATCAAGTCCAATAAGACGACGTCCCTTGGTAATTGCTCCATCCGCAGCGCCCTTTATAAATGAATCGGCTGCGCTCTTGGTGACATTTGCAAGACCTTGGGTAATATTACTGGTAGTGTCTTTTAAAAATTGCGCTTTAAGTTTAATTTCGCCACTGCTACGGATTTTGGCCGGTTTGGATGCAGGTCCCCCTTCCATAAAGTACTCACGATAGATATCTTGAGGGATCTTTATCTCAGGATTAGAAAAACGATTGATTAGTCTGTCGGCTTGATCTCTTGGAAGCAAGCCTGATTTACAACGCTCTTCTGCGCCTAAGATGAGTGTTCTTATCTGATTGGCAAAACTACGCCATGCATCCTTGTTTTTAGGCAGATGATTTTTAGTTTCATCAATAAGTGTTTGGAACTTATCGGCAAGATTCTCGTTATGATCAGGCAATTGTGCCATGGTTCCTGTGATCGGATCTTGTCTTAGGAGTGACTTGACTTCATCGATGTTACTCGTGTTAACGATTACTTTTCCGATAGGTGCAAAGAATTTCTCTTCCACTTTAAAGTCACGTTCAATGTTAGCCGAGGCTTGTCCTTTTAAGTCAGCGACTTTACCAAGCCCTATACTTGCTGACAGATCAGCGTTTAAATGACCCGTCATACCATTGCGTTCGGCTACGATGATAGGATTGGCTCTTTTGGCGAGAATTGAGTCTAATTGGCCTACAACTCCACGTACTTTGAGAGTATTTAAGTATTCATTATTGCTTTGTAAGATTTCACCGCCATGGCGTCCAAGACTACGAAAGGCTTTAACCCCCAGCATACCGATCTTAGAGCCTATATATTTAAGAGGACTGAGAAGCACCGTGCCTAAAGGGCGGGATGTGGCTAATTTACAGCGATCCGCATCTTTAACAAGATCATCTAAAGTAGGATAGGTTAACGTGGTAAAATGTGTCAATAAAGCATTGGCACCAGCATTAACATTCAGTCCCTCGACCCTGGAGCCTTTGCCAAATTTTGCGAGGAGTTTGGCATCGAGGCCACCGCCGATGCGGAAGGTGACAGAGAGGGGCTGTCCCTTACCCTTGCTTACCACCTCGCCTGTCATGGTAAAGCGTCCTCCTGCTCTTATACCTGCGGTAACCGTTGCCGGAAAGCCCAGACCGATGAGTGCACCCACGCCACAGGTAAAATTAACGGTACGTTTTCCACCCTTCTCACTGACTTGCTTGAGTAAATCATAGATATAACTCTTGTTATTGTCCTCATCTTGAAATTTACGTATCTGATCATTGGTTAGATGTGAAATTTCAAGGGTATCTTCTAATGTGGACAGTAATTTGAAATTCTCAGGTAACCTAACATCATTAGTCTCTCCGCCTAGTTTTTTTATTTTGGCGTTAAGTTCGTCGACTTTAGTGGCTATCTGATTTTCAAGACTAATAATATCCTTTATATCCTGTTCTTTTACATGATGTTTAACGCTAAAGGTAAAAAAGTTCTGGATGGCACGTAATTTACCCTCAAAAAAATCCATTTTCTTGCTATTGTTGTCAATGTTATTGAGGATACTCTGTGTCTCATAACGAAAGGCACGTAATGTTTTGCGGATAGCCTTAAGATTATCCATAGGAGAGGCATCGGGATCAACATTATGTATTCCTGAGGTAAGAGTATTTTTTTGACTCTT
>CACYBT010000383.1 GCA_902772715.1 uncultured Succinivibrio sp. | reverse complement strand
TATTTGTAGATGTTTGTTAAGATTATATACACACATTTTTGGGGCTATCATCCCACGGTTAAAACCGTGGGCTTTCTCGCCCTTGGTAAAATTACGTTAAATGCTGGGCAAACTCAAGAAGACTCGTATAAGTTTTTTCCTGTCCGTAATTCTCGTGGCCCACAAGCGCAGTATGGCAGGAGGCGGCACAGCCTGCCTCAATATCAGTCATGCTGTCTCCCACCATCCATGATTGCTCAAGATCGATATTAAAATCACGAGCAGCCTTAAGGAGCATGCCAGGTTTGGGTTTGCGGCAGTCACAATCAATTTTCAAAGCCACAATCTCCCCCTCAAAACCTTTGTCTTTATGGTGCGGGCAATAATAAATAGCGTCAAGATAAGCACCATCTTTTCCAAGAAGAGTTTCCATCTTTTGATGTATTTGCTCTAACTTCTCTATACTCACCTCACCTCTTGCGACTACCGGCTGGTTAGTGACCACAATGGCAAGATAGCCTAGGCTATTGATAATTTTTATCGCTTCACTGACGCCAGGAAGAAGTTCAAACTCATCAAGATCACGCAAAAAACCTACATATTTATTGATGGTTCCATCTCTATCGAGGAAAATGGCACGCTGTTTTTTTGTAAGTTTTTTTCTTGCCACCAAACCATGCGTATAGTCAGACAAAACCTGAGAAAAACGCTCTGGAGTTCCCATATCCTTGACATACTCAGGAGAATCATAGGCGAACATCAATCCACTATTGCATAAAGGTTTTAAAACATCCCGGTCTAAATCCACTTTAACAGTGCCGCCTTCCCGTCTTTGTCCGATGGCATCCCTGTCTACCTTGCACAGCGAGAGCACCTTGGAGTTTAGAATATGCAGTCCGGCGTTGACTCTGTTTTTATAGTAGAGAGGTCGTGGATCTTCCTTATTAAGCCAGCCTGTTACACAGTTACGATCATCGGCAAGAATAAGTCCACTGTCATAGGGATGAGAATTGGGATGGGTTAAAAGAGAGACTAACGCCTGATGCTCTCTGTGAAAGGCCACAAAACGATTAAAATCAATATCAAAAAGGGAATCCGCATTTAAAAGGAGAAAATCCCCCTCAAGTTGAGGAATTTTAAAGAGTGCTCCGGCATTTCCCAGGGGTTCTCTTTCGACAAAATAGTCAATATTGATACCCAATCTCTCACCGTTGCCAAAATAGTCGATAATCTTATCGGCCATGTGACTTAGTGTCAGAATGATCTCATTAAAGCCCTGCTCTTTTAAACTTAGGAGCTCTAATTCAAGTATCGTCCTGTCACCAATTTTAATAAGAGGTTTAGGAATATCCGGAAAGAGCTCTTTTATGCGTGTGCCTAGGCCTCCGGCCATAATTACGGTTTTCATGATTTAACCTCTTGTTGTGACAGTAATATTGCTACTTATCATTCTGCTTAAGATTTTTGACACAGGACATGCGAGCCCAGTCATGCTGGTAAATTACCAAGGAAGTATTTAAATAACTGATTTCAGGTCCGCAGTCTTTTTTATCAAGAACTTGAGCCTCACCTACTCGGTTATGCGCAAACACCGGATAGGCGGTGAGCCATGTCGGAGCCAATATTTTTAAAGTCTCTGGTTTATAAAAACCGAAAATTTCGTTATAGGAAATAATAGCCCGTTCTACAATATGCTCCTGCGTAAGATCCTGACCCACAACAGGGATCTGTCCGCTTACTCCAGTCAGAGAAAGCAGAGTCGGCAGCATATCAATCTGACTTACCACTCTTTTATCATAAAAAGGTTTAAGATCAGGACTTAAGATAAGTGCCGGAATAGCATAATTCGTAAACGGAAAGGCATCTAGGGCACGGACACGTGAGTCATGATCGGCAATAATCAGAAACACCGTATTCTTGTAATAGTCCTCTTTTTTGGCCATCTCAAAAAACTTTCCTAAGGCATAATCAGCATACATGGCAGCCGTAAGACGTTTTGGATCGTCGGTTTTGACACTTTGAGGCAAGGAAACCTTCCCTTTTGGAATATCAAAAGGATCATGAAAGGAAGTGGTAAATATCAAGGAGCAGAAAGGTTTATGCTGCTTTTGTTTCTCGACAAAATAAGTATTGGCCCGTTTAAACACATCCTCATCAGACACTCCCCACGAGGAGGTAAATTCAGGATCTTCAAAGTCCTTCTGTTCAATGACCTCCTCTACGCCATTGTTGAAAAAATAGGTGCGCATATCGTCAAAATGACTCTCACCCCCATAGATAAAAGAGGTGTCATATCCTAATTTTTTATAGATATTGGCAATGGTTGTAAGTCCGTGCGGATGCTCAAGTTTAACCTGACTTGAAAGAGGACCTGGAAGAAAACCGGCAGTAACCGCCTCAATACCTCGTACCGAGCGGTGTCCTGTGGCATACATTCTCTCAAACCACCAGCCTTCATCCTTTAGTTTATCAAGATTTGGGGCTACGGGATCTCCCTGAAGTGAGCCCACATAGCGCGCTCCGAGGCTCTCCTCAAGAATAATGACCACATTTCGCGGTTTATCCTGCTTATATTTAGGCGAAATGATCTGATTTATAGGACAGCTCTCATCCCTAGGCTCCGGAAGTTTACGCATAGAGAGTGCATTTAGGTTTAAAAGAACATTCTCGGGGGTATCAAAAGCATAAATCTGCACCTCAGTCACCACATCATCGGCAAGATTTCTATAGTAGTAATAAGCCATAAAAGTGGAGTTAGGAGGAATGGTATTTGCCAGTGGAGAATTGCAGAAACTGGCATTCGATGGATTTAACGGTCTGTATGACAGCGTACCTCTAATACCTAAAGGAACAATACAGAGTACCAAAAGCAGTACGAATGCATTAAGTTTAGGACTTAGATTGCGGTAACCTGCATAAAGAGAACGCGACAGTTTTAGCATCAGTACCCAAAATACTCCGCTTAGAACCAGGCACACTATGGCTTCAATAATATGTCCGTTTAGAAGCATACTGAAGACTTCTTTTGGATATTTTAGATACTCCACATAGATCCTATTGGGTCTCACACCATATTCTAAAATAAAAGGAATGGTCGTAAGTTCAATAAAAAACTCTACGGTCAGAAGCAGTGCCAGATAATATTTAAGCAGGATAAGCACTACTTTAGGCGTACTCTTCATAAAGCCAAAGACAAGTGTCAAAAGCAAAGCCGGAGCAAAGAGCGTGAAATTTATGGAAATGTCATATCTTAAACCGTACACGTAGATATGTGTCAGATAATCCATGCAGTCGGCATATTTCCACACCACAAGAGCAGTGCGAAATAAGGTAAAAATCAGTATGGAGACGACCATAAAAAAAAGGATCGGCATAATACTGCGATTAAGTTTGAATTTACTGAAAAAAGCCATACTGTACTCTTATGCTTAAAAAGTCTTAAAAAACCAAAAGCATTTTAGCATAAATTGAAGGTGACAGAAAAAGGAGAGTGAAAAGACAGTCCGTCAAATCCTAGGGACTGACGGACAGATTAGATTTAGGAATTAGAGGCAATCTCAAACTGTTCCTTTTTGATGACCAGCGGCTCTTCATGATTTTCAACAGTAGTTTTATCCACTACCACTTTCTCCACATCAGCAACCGAAGGGATATCAAACATCGTGTTAAGCAGCAGTCCCTCGACAATCGAACGCAGACCTCGAGCACCGGTATGCCGTTTGATGGCAGCATCAGCAATGGCATTTAAGGCTTCGGCGGTAAACTCAAGTTTGACATTCTCAAAACGGAACATTTCCTCATACTGACGCAAAATGGCATTTTTAGGCTCTCTTAAGACCCTGATCAGATCGTCATGACTTAACTCAGAGAGTGCGGTAATAACAGGAAGTCTACCCACAAATTCAGGAATAATACCGAATTTAACGAGATCATCAGGTTCCACCTTTTTATATTTGTCAGATAATGTTGGTTTTTCCTTTTCACCAAGAACCTCAGCGCCAAAACCGATCCCTGATTTTTTGGAAATTCTCTTTTCCACAATCTTTTCAAGACCATCAAAAGCACCGCCACAAATAAAAAGGATCTGAGAGGTATCAACCTCAATATTTTTTTCCTGAGGATGCTTTCTGCCACCGTTAGGAGGAACCGAAGCCACAGTACCCTCCACCAGTTTTAAAAGGGCCTGCTGCACTCCCTCGCCAGAGACATCACGCGTAATGGAAGGATTCTCACTCTTGCGGGCAATCTTATCAATTTCATCAATGTAAATAATGCCCTTCTGCGCTTTTTGCACATCGAAATCACAGTTCTGCAAAAGACGTACAATCACATTTTCCACATCTTCACCAACATAACCGGCTTCTGTTAAGGTTGTAGCATCAGAAATGGCAAAAGGTACGTTTAAGAAACGTGCCAGAGTCTGCACTAAAAGGGTTTTGCCTGACCCTGTAGGTCCAACCAAAAGGATATTCGATTTTCCAAGTTCCACATCAGAGTTACAGTGCTTTAAGCGCTGATAGTGATTGTAAACAGCAACTGAAAGCACTTTTTTTGCATTTTCCTGACCAATCACATACTCGTCTAAATGCTTGGCAATATCATGTGGAGTAGGAATATTGTCCAAATCAATGTCGTGAGCCTTATTTTTCTCGGTCTTGCCACGCTGCTCAAGCATCTTATAGCATTTGGTAATGCAGTCTGAACAGATACAGGTACCGTGAGCCTTGATTAAGGCACGCTCCGCAGATGCTCCCTGTCCACAGAAGAGACAGGTACTTTTAGGTTTATCATACATAATACTAAGTTCCTGTTAATCTTTTTTATCTTCGTCTTTGGCAATCTCATCACGAGAGGTGATTACTCTATCTACAATTCCAAAATCAAGAGCCTCTTGAGCGCTCATAAAATTATCACGTTCAGTATTTTCCGTGACCACTTCCAAAGACTTACCGGTATGCTTAGACAGGATCCCGTTTAAGGTATCCTTTACTCTCTTGATTTCATTGGCATGGATCATAATATCGGTAACCTGTCCCTTAAAGCCGCCAAGTGGCTGATGGATCATAATTCGAGCATGCGGCAGAGCATATCTCTTTTTAGGAGTTCCGCCCGCCAGCAAAAATGAACCCATAGAGCAGGCTTGTCCTAAACACAAAGTGCAAACATCGGGTTTTATGTACTGCATAGTGTCGTATATCGCCATACCTGCAGTTACCACCCCACCTGGTGAATTGATATAAAGATAGATATCTTTCTCTGGATCTTCAGATTCTAAAAAAAGCATCTGAGCCACAATTAGATCGGACAGATGATCATCCACTTCACCGGTAAGAAAAATCACGCGATCTTTTAATAGTCTTGAAAAAATATCATAGGATCTTTCACCACGGGCTGTCTGTTCAACTACCATAGGAACAAGGGAGGAATCAATTATTCTCTGTTCCATAGCAGAAAATCCTAAATTATGAGCATCAGTATGTAGCATTATGCATTTCCTTAAAATTCATCACCAGACTTTATACATCTTATACCGTAATGCAGTAAATCATGGTGAAAACATCTATAAAATTTAATTTAAAGAGATTATTATAAAAAAAAATTTAGTTATATAGCAACGTATTATGCTCACCTTAGACAAATTAACGTTACTACTCACGGCCTTTTAAGAGAAATAGTCAATTTAGTCTCAAAATTAAAGGCTATTTTCTTATTATGCTGAGCTCAGCATAATTCTTAAAATGGGGCTGTAGTTAATGTTCTTTGTCTGCAAGATTGCTAAGGGAGAGAATCTCACAGGACTTTTTGGCAAAACCAATAATCATATCCATATTAAGAGTCTTGCCAAAGCGGCGGGGACGGATGAAGAGTGGATTCATTACTTCATAAGAACTCATGAAAAGTGTCTTTAAATACGCAGTCTTATCCACATAATAGGCATTCTTTTCAATAATGATTCTAACATTCTCACTGCCAGTAAGAAACAATCAATCCTTCTCCTTATTCTTCTCCATACATAACCTTTTGTTTATTCTAGCATAGAATAACGTTATTGAAGATTATCGAGGGATTATATACTTGTTAACTAGACAGTAAATGGTAACAAATTATCTTTACAAACAAAGTAAGGGACACAAGGCAATATTTAGACATCAAATCTAGTAAACTAAAGCAGTTTACTCCTGACTCTAAAAGAGTGTGAAAAAACAAAATAACAGCATAAAACCACTGACAAAAAACTAAAAAAGAGCCTAAAAATTAGACTCTTTTATACAATGAAAGCGATATGCTATTTTTTTACAATATCATAGAAATTCTGCTGTTCTTCACCATCACAGGCTTCAAGCATAATTTTATCTAAAAGCTCATACTCAAGGGCTGCTGCTTTTAAAGATTTATACTGTTGAGACTTCTTATCTTTGATAATTTCCTTTTTGATTTCCTCTTGATTCTCATAAGCACTGGTATACAGGTCTAACTGTCTGTTGAAGTATTCCTCAGAAGCCTCTTTTATGTCATACTTATCATAGATAACCCTCATAATAATGGCGATACGAGTATCTTTTACGGCAGCATCATGGTATGCACTGGCAAACCTGTTCTCATCAAAAGACTTAGTATCTAAGCCCATGGCTACAAAAGAACTTCTGGCATCATCAACACGCTTTTTAAGAAAACCTTTAACCTCAACATCAGGCACATCAAACTCACCATACTGGGCAATCAGGGCATCGAACAGGCGTGAACTGTTCACAGCATGTAAATTACGTGACAATTCTCTTTCCATATTGACACGCAGTTCATTTCTGAAGCTCTCAATATCACCATTTCTGATCCCGAATTTACTTATAAAGTCAGCATTTACCTCTGGCAGCACTCTTTTGGCCACATTGTTGACAGTAATATCAAATTCAGCATCTTTACCGGCCAAATTCAGAGCATGATAATCCTTAGGGAACTGGACTTTGATAGTGAATTTGTCATTGGCCTTATGATTCAAAATCTGCTCGGTAAAACCTGGGATCATTGGAGTCACATCTTCGATAAGATCAAAATTGTCAGCCTTACCGCCTTCAAATTCTATGCCATCACAGCGCCCCACAAAATTGATAGAGGCTTTCATGCCCTTTTCAAAAGCGGCATCGTCCACTACCTGCCATTTAGCATCGTTGAACTGTAATTTTTCAATCATCTTGCTGACGTCATCGTCGGTAACAGAAGACACAACCTTCTTCACCTTTAACTCATTCAAAGGTTTGAACTCCAAAACAGGCTCAACCTCAACAGTCAGCTTATAGGTAAAATCCTTATTTAAATCGAAATTTACCTCGTCTGCAAGAGAAACAAGAGGACGACCTACAACATCAAGACCACTCTCTTCAATGGCTTTACTATAAGTGGTATCGACAATATCCTTGACAGTCTCCTGAATAATATCAGCACCAAAACGCTGTATAACTATACTGTCTGGGATATGCCCCTTTCGAAAACCATCAATTTTTACATTTTTAGCAAAATAGCGAACTGACTTAGCATTAGCCTTTTTTACATCCTCCTGTGGGACAGTTACAGTAATCTCATGCTTTAAGCCATCTTTTTTCTCTGTTGAAACCTGCATTTTATTCCTCGTTTATGTGCAGCAATAAGGTCATTCATGACGAATAATCTGATTTTGACTAATTTTAACTTAACGCTACGTACTTAAGACGTTTTTAAACTTTGACATTATACAGACTGAATTTAGACTAAGCAAATAAAAAAAACTTACAGATTTTCTTGGAGGTTACTGTTCACAGCCTTTTAAGAGAATTAGACAATTCATTCTCAAAATTAAAGAGTATTTTCTTAATATGCGGCTTGAGTTAGTGT
>CACYBT010000382.1 GCA_902772715.1 uncultured Succinivibrio sp. | reverse complement strand
TCCTTTGGTGAAAGATAACTATATTGCACCTACAAAATAAGCCTAATATTTTTTTGGTTGATCGGAGATTTATAGGTGCACCCAATTCATTTTTAAAAAATGAATAAAAGAGAAAGATGACATCAAAAAAGTAAAAACATCTATTTACCTAAGCACCATTGATTATTTATAACTTGTTGTATATAAAGAAAAATTTTATAGAAAAGCATTTTTAAAATAAACCTCAAAGTTATTAGTCAAGGAGCACATTTCAAAAAAATACATCACGTATAGTTATTACATATGTAAGCAATTATATTAATAATAATATCCATAATAATAATATCCATAAAAAGTACACAAAATTGAATATCAGTACTTTTGCCCGACCAATCAACTCAAACTTAAAGTTTTTTCCACAGCTGTGGGAAAGTTTTCAACCACCTAAAAACTTATTTTAACAATGCGAATAACTATACCATCTAATTGTTTTATATAAATTTTATCTTTAATTTTTTTTTAATTTATGCTTGACATTTTAAAGTCAAGACTTTCCAAATCACCAAAAAAAATTTTTACCCACCAGTTTTCCCACAAAATGCATATATATAAATAATATATATCCCTTTTACAAAAATGAAAATTTAGTTTTTTTGACTCAGAAAAATCAGCAAATTTAAAGTCAATTATTTGTTATATAAATAAATTTTTATTAACAGTAATTCCTAGACTGAAAAATCGGGTTACCTGTAGAAACACATCATTAAGGTTTGACTAAGTAAATTTACTAGAAGAATTGTCGTTACAAATGTGCGTCATATCATATATTCTTAACTGACTGATTTTAAAGATAAATATAGAATTCAAGTGTTTCTTTTTTTATTTTCCCACAAAAATTCTAGTTTAAAATATCCAATTTATCCACAGAATTATCAGCTTTCCACAGGTTTTCCCACATTTTTTTAACTTTTCCTTCAATCAGCCTTTTGCCCTCATTTTTTTTCATTTCTGTAATTTATGTTAGTTTGCGGAATAATAAAATCTACATTATTTTCATTTGTTACGGACTTAAAAAACAACATCCCCAATCTAACCTAACATACGATTTTTTTTTCAGGCTTTGGTGTTACTTATTTTAGTTTTTGACGTACCGTTTTTTTTGAGTAAACGTTTCCTGTCACCTTAAAAAAAAATGCTATACTTTGCCCAATTTTTAATTTGAGTTTTGTATTACCGTGAACACCAAAAAGAAATCTGTACTGTTACGCTCCGGAGCCATTACGGCTTTTGCTACTTTTTTATCACGTATCCTTGGCATGCTAAGAGATATAGCCATCGCTTCACTACTTGGGGCATCGCTCTCGGCTGATGTGTATTTTTTCGCCAACCGGATCCCCAACTTTTTCAGACGTCTTTTTGCCGAGGGAGCCTTTTCCCAGGCTTTTGTTCCAGTAATGAGCAAGACTTACAAGGGAGAAGATAAAAAAGCCTTAAGTGATCTGTTAAACCGGACCGCCGGTACCTTAGGCTTTATCGTGCTCATGATTACCCTCATCGGGATGCTAGCCTCGCCTATACTTACCATGATTTTCGGTTACGGCTGGTTTTTATCCTATATTCACGATGAGCCTGATGCCATCAAATTTACACAGGCATCAGATCTTTTGAAGATAACCTTTCCCTACCTTTTCTTCATTACGCTAACTGCTCTTTCAAGCGCCATTCTCAATGTTTTTGGCCGCTTTCTTATTCCGGCAATCACGCCCTGCGTGCTAAACATCACGCTTATCTCCTTCGCCTTCCTGGTTGCCCCCCATTTTCAGGATCCCAATGAAGTGCTCGCCTATGGCATGGTAGTGGGAGGTATTCTCCAGCTGCTGCTGCAAGTACCCTTTATCCTGAAACTTAAAATCTACATTGTGCCCAAATGGGGATGGAAGCATGAAGGCGTCACCACCATCCGCAAACTGATGCTCCCTGCCATTGTTGGTATTTCAGCAAGTCAGATCAATCTGATTGTAAACACAGCCTTAGCCTCGTTTCTAGCCACCGGGGCCATTTCCTATCTCTATTATTCCGACAGACTTTTAGAATTTCCTATCGGGATCTTTGCTGTAGCCATCTCTACAGTTATTCTGCCTGCCCTCTCAAAGATAGATATACATGAACAGAAAGCGCAGTATGTCAGGACTCTCGACTGGGGCGTACGTCTGGTTCTGCTTCTTGGGATCCCTTCCATGTGCGGAATTATCGCTCTAAGTAAGCCTATTCTTAGGGTAATTTTCATGCGTGGCGCCTTTACTGCCGAACATGTCACGCTCTCCTCAGCCTCACTCTTGGCCTCGATATCAGGGCTATGCGCTATCATGCTTGTAAGAGTGATTGTCCAGGGCTTTGCTGCCATTCAAGATACTAAAACACCGGTCAAATGCTCGATAATCTCGATTATGGCAAACATTGTGTTTAATCTTATTCTGGTATGGCCTCTTGGCTATGTCGGGCTGGCGCTATCCACGGCTTTGGCAGCCTTTGTCAATCTGTCATTGCTTATCTTCTTTTTACATAAAAAGAAGATTTATGATTTTTCAAAAGATACATTATTGTTTATTGTCAGGGCTCTACTTGCCGGTATTGCCATGGCACTAGCCATTCATTATACGGTGCTGGATTTTTCCGCATGGTGTCAGATGTCCACATTAGAGTCAGTAGGCTATCTTATTCTCTATGTTTTAGGTGGCAGTGCGGTATACGTGATAACCTGTCTCATGCTTGGCATCAGGCCAAGCACCATTAGGCTTTAAGCCTATATGCTTTTTATTGCGCAATTCAATCACAAAAGTGCATTTGATCTTGGGAATGTTCTTCACTAGAATAGAACTGCGCTACTGACATAACAGGCTAGTTCCAATCTTCTAGGCGTTATAAAAACAACACGGATAAGTATATTGCATGGATGAAAGATTATTATTGCTGATAAACGGCACCTCCTCACCCTATCTTGATGTCTTGATGGTTAGTATCTCGGGAAAGCTTATCTGGGTACCTCTTTTTTTAGCCTTAGCCTATGCTTTCTACAAAAACTTCGGCTCCAAAAATCTCCTTATCATTCTTGCTATGTTAGGTCTCGGACTTCTGGTTACAGATTATCTTAACAGTCAATATCTAAGACCATTGATCGGACGCTACCGCCCCTGCTATATTTTAAACCCCGTCTACTTTGATTTAAGATTTCCAGGGGGTGAAGGTGCCGGCAAATACTCCTTCCCCTCGGCACATGCCGCTAATTTTTGGCTAGTAACTTTTTTTACTCTCTATTGTTTTCGGGATCATCTTTTAAATATCGGTATGATGTTCAATACCATGCTCATCTGCTATTCAAGAGTTTATCTTGCCGCCCACTACCCAGGAGATATTTTAGGAGGCGTTCTGCTCGCTGCAGTAACGAGCCTTTGTTTGATTGTGGTTTTAAAAAAGAGATTTCAAATAAAACCCGTCACTAAACCTGTCTTCACCACCTATGCGGCTCTATATATCAGTCTTGTGTATGTCGCAGTCTCACTCTATGCATTCTCAAAACTAAAAGACTTGTTTTAGTGTGTTTGCCACACATGCTCATTATCATGATGATTCTTCACATTACTTAATTCGGTTGAAGCCTCGACCCTTTATGGGTCGGGGTAATTGACAGGAGTTTATTTCTCGCTCGCCAAACTAAAGCCACTGTTTTCCAGAAGGTTTTAGATTGCGCTTAGCACAAAAAATCCAAAGTTTTGAAGGAGTTATGACCATACATGGGCATATCTTAAACATAATCTCGCCGTGCAACAAGATGCTTTTCCATGACAAGCCTTATTCCCTTATAATAATGGATACCATAGACACAAATACTAGAAGGTAAAGACGTTCTCCACGCCTAAAGTTAGTAGCGCTTAACAAAAACTGATTAAAAAACATGCTTTTTTTCTCACATTTACTTTGAAAATGATGATTTAACTTATTTTTTAACCTATTATTTGAGTAAAGTTTTTATAAATAAGGAGTCCCCTACCGATGCGAAAATATAACCATATTCTGGTGATAGCCGAGCCTAAAAAAGATACCCAAGTGGCCTTAAAACGCGCCCTCGACATGGCCAGATTCAATCCTCATATTACAATCACCTATCTGCGCATTGTCTATGACTTTTCGTACGATCTTATGATTTTAAACAAAATCAAGGAACAGCCGATCCATGAAGATATAGAGAAAACCCATATTGAACACCTTGAGAAAATCATTGACGATTACCGCACTGACTGCAAGTCTGAGGCCATGGTCATACCAAAGGTGGTAGAAAGTAAGGATGTGGCCGAGGCCATTGTCAATGAAGTCAATACCGGCAAGTACGATCTCATTATCAAGGCAGCCAACCGTCACGGACTTTTAGACTCGATTATCTTTACCCCTATTGACTGGTTTATACTAAGACATGCCAATATTCCAGTGATTATCGCCAAAGATCATGCCTGGTTTGAAGGTGGAAATATCGCAGTATGTATCGATTTCTCTCTGCGCAATCATCAGCAAAACAACCTTATCATGTTGCGTGAGGCACAGATCCTTGCCAAACTGACCAAAAGCGAGATCCATATCATCAATTCTGCTCCAGTATATATGCCAACCGTAATGCTGGAAGTACCGCATTATTCTCCAGAACTCTATGAGCAAAACATCATCAATGAACATAAGGTAAGAATGGAGGAATTTGCTCTAAAACATCATATCAACCCTGAGTGCTGTCATATCGAAGAAGGAATGCCTGACGATGTAATTCCTGCCATCTGTGAACAAATTAACGCCAAGGCTGTCTTCATTGGTTCTGCCGGACGCTCGGGTCTGTCCGCCGCCCTCATCGGCAACACCTGCGAGGAGATTGTGGATGATATTGAGGCAGATCTCTATGTATTAAACCGCAAGGCTCTAGAAAAGGAGACACAAAAGGAGAACTAACAAAAATTAGCTCCTTTGCAGCAGCGCGTAATAGCAGTGCCAGGTCGCATAAACACTTCCCTTTTCGCTATAACGCGCTTCATATGCGGCTAAAAGTCTTAAAATCTCGGCCTTTGTCCATGGATGATCGCTAAGACCGGTGACTCC
>CACYBT010000381.1 GCA_902772715.1 uncultured Succinivibrio sp. | reverse complement strand
TGGGGGTGCCAACACAGGATCTGAGAATTGTTCGTGGAAAGTATTCTGACGGTCATCCAAAGATTATGCTTGAAGCCAAGTTTGCCGATGGATACAAGGATTTTGAATCAGGCTTTATTAAGAACGGTCAGATTGTTAAACCTAAGAATTACCAGTATGAACTTGAAAAATTGGGTAAATACAAGGCCTTTTTCCTAGTGACTGCCGACCGTGATGGTATCGGTTCACGCGGTCAGAACAAGGGTTTTGCCAAAGGTAAATTCTTTGCCATTGATCCTGGTCATTCTCTTGAAGGCAACGGCAAATATCTGACAGTAGAGGATAATCTGTCGTTTAAGGATACCTTTGGCTACTCCACCAAACCTAGATTTAATAATTTTTCTGTTTTTGACGATGATACTCGTTTTGCTAAATTACAGGGTGTTGTAATGCTTCGTGAGGTCAAGAATTCAGGGGCAGTTGAAAACCTGTTCAGAGAATATAAGCGGGCTTTCAATCCTTTGGAAAGAGGGATATCTTCAGCAGAATCAGAACTGCGCAAAAAAATTATCACAGATATTGAAAGCAAAGAGAAGGAATTTAACTATTCTTTGCAGAAGATATTAAATGTTTCTGACAGTCAGCTGCACTTGTATGATGATCTGAGTATTGACGGACCTCAAACTCAGCAAAATGCCATAGAAACAATTGAAAATCTTGAAAAATTAACTTCACCTACCACTTGGGTTAGCAAGGATGGTACTGTTCCGTTAGAGCACTTGCAGGTATTGCCTGAGAGCAGAGTTGCCTGGAATGCACATGTTGATGGTGACAATATCGTCTATAACTGTGATGAGCCTTTATCATTGTCTGCAAGAAAGATGCTTGAGGCTGTGGCCGTATCTGCTCACGGGGAACTTAAAATTGCCGCAGATGGAACTGCAACTCTTAAGGTATCCAGGGAAAACAGAGAGGCGTTTTTTAAGGCTCTGAGTGAAGAAAATGTGATGAAACTTACCCATGCTGAAGAGGCTGCGGCAAGAAAGTTTGGTGGTAATGGTCTTTTAGAGGCTAAGAACTATAAGTCTCCGCTCATTGAAAAAACGCCTGTAAATAACCGGCATGGTAATGGTTTTGTAATTCCGGATACTTTGACTATCATGGTGCGCGGGGTTAAATCAACTCTAGTCAAAAAGCAGTATGAGACTATGATTAAAGAGACTCTAGCATCTGAATGTCCAAAATCAGTTGAGGAGCTAAAGGCGGTATTAGAAGCCAGAATAGACAAGGGGAACAGTATTATTCGTGATGTTCTCCACGGTAAAGGATACATCCATAAATGTACGCCACGTAATGCCGCCTGTATGGTTCTGGCATTGCATGCCATCTCTATGACTAAAGGCGAATATCTTGAAAGAGGTTCTTTCTCGATTGAAGATCCTGATGGCAGACTGTACCAGTGGCTTAATACGTCAAAGGAACTGTATCTTAGAACCTCAACTCATGCCAAGACATATCATCATGATTATGTAGATGGTCATATGAATATGCCTCGCGGTTTTGATATTCCATCGGGTATGGGGGGACTGTTTGGAGATATGAAGACTTTCCATTTCTTTGCAGTTCCTGGCATTGAGCATCCACAACAGTCACGCCGACTATTTTTAAAACCAGAAACCCATGGGATTTATCACAGTACCATTAAGGCGGAGGAAATCGAAAAGTCTCTAGCACCAGGTATGCAGACCAGACCTACAGTAGATGGAGACTGGAGGGAAACTCTTCTGCACTGCGGCTCGCTTTTAACCTCGATTAGCAGATTAGGTGAGTCTGATGGAAACCGTAAAGAAAATGTTCCTAAAACAATTTTAAAGGTCATGAACGAGGCTAAGGAGCAACTTCAGGGAGAAGGATTTGCTGAATATGCTCAAATACTGGACAGGAAAGTTGGCGATGGAAATGGTGGTCTTAGAGTATTGGCTGAAAATATTCAGTCTATCTTAAGAATAGAAGCAGATAAGCTTCGTCAAGAACAAGAGGGTGATCTTTTTTCCTCTAATTTGAAGCAAATTAAAATGGTAGGTGCATTAACTAGCATTTTTGCGGCCATAAATGATTTTATTGATCAGCCTGAGGATAATGAGGAACAACAAATGGTTAATCAGGCTAACGCTCCACAAAAATATGCAAGAGGAGGCAACCAGTATAATCGAATAGGCAATGAGGTAATGATAGAGAGTTATGACATGCAGTTATAACTGCTTATTTCATCTTTGGTCATAAATTACATTGATTCTGCCAGATGTTCTCTATAGCCTCTGCCCTTACGGCAAGAGGCTGACAGTTTTTGAAGCGAATTTGTTGTAAAAAAATGAAGCACGGTGTCCACGACTTTAGAGTGTGGAGTGTCAATGGTATTTTTGTCATAGAGCAGGGCAGCCAGCAGTACGACAAGGCATGAGCCCGCATTGTGGACTAGCGCTCCAGTTGTGGAATTTGAGAATTCCTAGTACGGAGAGAGCGATAGCGACAAAGTTAATCCACATAGAAAGTGAAATTGCTATTTCGCTGGTTGTATTGCAAAGCCACTTTAGATAAGGAAGTTTTGAGTTATTGTCCTCCATCTGTGCGACGTTTTCTGCATCTATGTCCATGTCACTGCCCGTCGCTCCCATTGCCACACTGCATCGGCGGTCTTTAAGGCAGGAGCATCATTTACTAAAGATATTTCAATTTCTAGTACTATAGTTTTTTAGGTCTTCCACGAGGACGTTTGGGACCAACAAATTCAGGCTTAATCTTTTTG
>CACYBT010000380.1 GCA_902772715.1 uncultured Succinivibrio sp. | reverse complement strand
CAAAGTTAGACTAATGCCTAGGATATTTGTCTAAGTTGAATAATGCGGTTCGGGTTTATATCGTTCCCCGTCACCACACCATTCATGGCTTTACGCTCGGAGTGATAGCTTTTTTTTTCATTTTATGGTTGGTAAGTTTAAATGCTTTTAAAAAATGGTGAGGTTTTCTGCGAGAACGGTTTTTTTGAGAAAAAAAATGTATGTACGCAAGGGATGTATATAAGTGAAACATCAAGTGATGATATTGTTATCGATGTCACTGACAAATATGTAATTCCTGGTTTTATTGATATTCATTTCCATGGGGCTATGGGATGTGATTTTATGGATGCTCGTCCTGAAAGTCTTAAAACCATAGCCAGATATGAAGCAACACATGGGATTACCACGATAGTTCCTGCAACTTTAACTATGCCTAAAGAGGATATTTTCAGAGCCTTACAAAATGCTTTTGATTTTATACCAGAGAAGGATGAAGCCAATCTCGGAGGCGTATATTTAGAAGGGCCCTTTATCAGCAATAAAAAAATTGGAGCACAGAACGGCAAATATGTAATTGCCTCTGATCCGGAGTTTTTAAAAAGTCTGCTAGATGAGTTTCCCCATTTGCTCAAAGTTGTTGCTATAGCACCAGAGATTGAAGGCGGATTGAATTTAATATCTGATTATAGTGACAGAGTGAGATTTTCTTTAGCGCACACTGATGCTGACTATGAGACGTCCCTTAAGGCTTTTGATTGTGGCGCAAGACAGTTAACTCATACCTTTAATGCCATGAATCCATTACATCATCGTCATAGTGGTCCTATTGGCGCTGCTTTTTCTAATGGTAATATCAGTACAGAAATCATCTGTGATGGCGTGCATATTCATGAAAGCGTGGTCGCTATGATGTTCAAACTGTTTTCTCAGATGGTAATGATCTCAGATTCCATGGAAGCAACCGGGCTTGGGAATGGAAACTATTCCCTTGGCGGTAAGAATGTAATCGTTAAGGGCAATCTTGCAACCCTTGAAGATGGTACTATTGCAGGTTCAGTAACAAATTTATATTGCTGTTTTAGCAAAGCTGTGCGCTCGATGCACATACCTCTTGAGGAGACTATTATCGCTTGTACCAAAAATCCGGCGCAATGTTGTGGTATCTATTCTAACGTTGGCAGTATTAGCATTGGTAAAAGAGCCGATTTGCTTGTTATTGATAGAAAAACTCTCAAGTTAAATGAGGTTATTTTGCGAGGAAAGAGATTAACATTCTCCTCTTGCTGAAGCGGAACCCCACTGTAGAGGCTAATTGCCCAGCACGTTTCGAGGAATTGGAGCCTCTGACCTCTTATGAGGTTCACCAAGACACAGCCCTTTTAGAGATTACTGCTGCTCTAGTTCAAGACTAGACTCACTCCCAAGCCTTGCAAATCCTGCCCTTTTGGTATTTATGGCTTAAACACTGTCTGCATTAAGGGAGTATCCACATTTAACACCACAAAACCCAGCTTAAGATTTGCGGTTCTTTCTATCCACATGACCACACCTAGGACAAATACCGTAGGGCATACGGGATTTTAAGCATGTGAAAAAAAAGGAGAAGCAATTCTCCAAGAGAATGTATAAGACGTAGTCTTACTATGCTGTAATCTGTGAAACACTAATCCCTCGACTGTAGTCGTGTGGAGTGTCAATACGTGTAGGTTGTCAGTAATCATACAACTTGTTTTGGATTTGATCTTGATATTGGAATATCTGGTGAGTTTCTCAATATCACTATTTTTTGTAATCAAAACAGCTCAAACTTGTCATTGTTACCCATAATTAATGCATTATGCTAAAATAACACAACTTGTTTATTAAATTGTTAATAATGGATAAGCTAACGGACATTATCGTAACTGCTAAAGCAAACGCATGGTAAGACAGCCTTGAAATGGCAGATTGCCATCTGCAAATGCTCTAAATATCATAATTAACATTTTAATTTCAAAATCTTTCTTATTATAAAGAGGAGTTTGAGTATTCTCATTTACATGAAAATACTTTTGTAAATTTATTATGAAAAAAAAATCTGTCGGCATAAAATTGCGTTTGTGTGCCATGGCAACAGCCATTGCATTTACTTTAAGTGCTTGTTCCACTACCTCTGTTACAGAAAAAAATGTTAGTGCTTTTGGTCCACTAACTTTAAACCTTCAAGATTACGAAAAAGCATATGCAGAATCATCTAGCAGAAATCGTTTTGATAATTTAATTCTACTTACCCGAGCTCAAATTGCTACTAACAATACCGAATCAGCCATAAAGTCTATAGATGAATTGTTTGCACTAGCAAAAACAGATCTGCAAAAGGATGAGTTGTCATTGGTCCATGCTCAGTTACTCCAAAAACAGGGACAATACAATGACGCGCTACACGTATTATCGTCAGTGAACTATAACGCGATGCCTGCAAGTGACGTTATCTACTTTCTAAAACTAAACCAGAACGTCAATAACTTGCTGTTCGAGAAAACAAAAGATGTAAAATACCAAATTACCGCCTTCAAGAGTGAAAGCGCATTGCTAAAATATGCGACAAGAACTCAAGATAAGCAAAAGATCCTAGACAAATCATTAAGTCTTTTAAAGGCTATTGACGATACGACACTTTCATCATGTTTAAGTAACGTTAAAAATGATGAAGATAGAGGCTTCTATGAATATGCCATAATTGACAAATCAGAGAACACTCTTCTTAAAGAACAGTTAATCAACTCCTTTATGGAAAAATATCCGCTCCATCCATTAACTCTCATAAAGCAACAAGGGATTACAGCTGTAGATAGCAGAACTCCGCAAGAGGCTTTAAGTGCCAGGGCACAGCCTGCAGAAAGTGCTATCTTCAATTTTGTCGATGGAGATCAGATTGCTGTTCTGTTGCCTCTGTCTGGGCGTTTTGCCAAAACTATCGGCGAGCCTGCAAGGATGGGAATTCTCTCGGCACTAAAGGATCGTCAATCAAAATCTAAAGTAATTTTTTACGATACCAATAAAACAAATATTTCTTCCATAGTAAGCACGGTTAATGGTAATAGCACCACCTTGGTTATAGGACCAATTTTGAAGCCTGAAGTTAACGCTCTTAATCAGAACGGTCTGAAAAAGCCTTCGATAGTATTGAACGCACCAGAAGGCAACAAACCCAAAAACCAGTGGTATTTTGACTTAGGTCCGAACTACGAAGGTGCAGTGGCCGCATCAAAAATATATGTGGACGGTTACAAGAATCCTTTAGTCATTCTAAAGAATGGTGACAATAATTCTCAACGTGCCTTGCAGGGATTTGCTAGTAACTTTGCCAAAGTCAACATTAATCCTGTGACCTGTGGCTATACTAGTAGCACTTCCCTTAAAACAGATCTCAGTTCATGCCCCCTCAATTCAGCAGATGCGGTCTATATCAATGCTGACGCAGTGGATGCAGTACAAATAAAGGGACTTATCCCTTCAAACATTAAAGTGTATCTGACCGACAAGAGTTATCTTGGTGTAAATAACTCTTCACAGGAGTTTGCTCTAAAAGGTGCTTTGCTTGGTGATATGCCTTGGGTGCTTACAGACAGTCCTTTAAAGGATAGCTTTTTAAAGAGTATGCCAAAAGCCAACTCTCAGGTTCAAAAAATATTTTCAGCAGCCTACGATTCAGTTAACTTCGCTTACAGCATCAATGCATTGTCTCAAAACAGAAATGATGTACTACACGGTCTGTCAGGTGATATCTCACTAGGTGAAAACGGACTCATAGAATCCACTCCAATTTGGGTGGAACTTGGGGTTTTAAGGTAAACCTTATAATGTAATCTATTCGATTTATGTCTGATGCTGCAACGTGAACTACATTCGGCAATTCATTGCCGAATGTAGTTCACGATCCTTGCTCTCTTTAACCTCATAGACATAATAGTGAACTATTTCAGTGCCAGTTGTCTTAGAAAACGTTTTTATAACCTTAACAGTTCAGTTGTAATTGGTCGGTAAATAGCGTATTGTAATATAAAATCTCATCAGATACAGTTAAGCCTAACCGCAAACAGGTTTGCATAGCGGCCTGAAGCGAAAAGGTAAAAGCCTTTGTTGTTTCCTCTTTTCAGTCAATCTTTACCAACAGTGTCAATCGCGAGTAATTT
>CACYBT010000379.1 GCA_902772715.1 uncultured Succinivibrio sp. | reverse complement strand
CGCCTCTAATGATATTGAGCGTGCTACCATGATAGCCCGTAATATGGTTACCCGTTGGGGATTTTCAAAGAAACTCCCTCCAATGCAGTATGAAAAGGATAACGAAGGTGCCTCTTATCTTGGAGGCAGTTCGACCACCATGGTTTCCATGTCTGAAAAGACTACTCTCATCATAGATGAGGAGGTTGCTGAAATAATCAACAGCTGTTATGCTCATGCTAAGAGTCTTTTAGAGGAGAATAAAGATATTCTTGAAAATATGAAGGATGCTTTACTCAAATATGAAACCATAGACGCCGATCAGATTGATGATTTGATGAATCGTCGCGAGGTTCGTCCGCCATCAAAACCTAAGGATGATAATCCGGAAAATGCCGAAGCCAATAGAGCCGAGGCAGAGAAGTCTGAAGATCAGAAGACTGAAACTGAGGATAACAAGTCCCATAATTCTGAAATACAGAATACTCAAGCGGAAAATAAACAGTCTGAGACCAATAACGCTTCTGAGAATAAAGAAGATACTCCTAAAGATAGTGATGCAGAAAAGAAGTAAAGTCGAATTCGATGAGTGAGGTTGTATGAAACTTAGTTTTCCAGGACATAAGAACTTTGATCTGTCCTTTACTAAGATAATGGGTACCATTACATTGGACTTTGATGACAAAAGAGAGCCCGCAGAGATCCTAAGTGAGGCAGAGGAGTTTATCAAGGATGGTGCCGAATTCATTGAGATTGGTGTAAGCCATGAGCGTGGTCAGCGGGGAAATGAGTCCTGTGTCATCACGGTTTTGGAGCATCTTCTATCCCATCTTGAAGTTCCTGTTGCCGTGTGTAGTGAAAACAAGGCCGTGCTTATTAATGCCATTAAGTTAGGAGTTGCTATGGTTATAACCTGCAATGGTATAAAATCCATGCAGGTGCTTTCGGCTTTAAAGGAATCTAAGACAGTAATCTGCCTGCATGCTGAGTCAAAAGATCCTATAGATGATGATGTTGATCTAGTCTCTTATCTTAGTGAATTTTTTTATACGAATATTGATATGCTTCTCAACCGAGGGATACCTCGTAAGCGTATTATTCTCGACCCTTCCATTATCAATGCTTCTGAAAAGGGGCGTATGCATCTGTTAGGCAGACTTGAATCTTTTAAAAGCTTTGCTTTGCCAATGTGTATTGCCATGCCTCGTTTGATTCCTTATGCAGATCATTTTTTATCTGATAATAAAACCTTGTCTCTGACGGCTTCACTCTTCTGTTCTCGGATAAACGAGGTAAAAATCATCAGAACCCAAGATGTCAGTGATGCGTCTATGGCAATAGGTTTTTGGCAACTAATGACAATCAAAACCCGACCTTATCGTTTATCTAAAGTTTTTGTTCGCAGATTACGCACTATCCGAGATTCGTTGCGTTTGATGCGTAAAGGTTTCATCAAGAAGTAACAATTATGAACAGAAAATATTTTGGTACTGACGGCGTGCGTGGCCGTGTTGGTCAATTTCCTATAACTCCTAATTTTGCAATCAAATTGGGGCTTGCCGCTGGAAAAGTACTTGGCAATAAAAGTGGTGGCAAGGTTATTATCGGAAAAGATACTCGTCTTTCCGGCTATATGCTGGAGGCTGCGCTTGAGGCGGGATTTACTGCCGGCGGAATGTCACCTGTCATGTTAGGACCAATGCCTACACCTGCTGTCGCTTATCTTACTCGTGCCTTTCGTGCAGATTTGGGAGTGGTGATAAGTGCTTCGCATAATCCCTACTATGATAACGGGATCAAGTTCTTTTCAAGTCAGGGTACCAAACTGCCTGATGAGATAGAGTTTGAAATCGAAAAATATCTTGATCTTGATGAAATTCCTTTGGTGTCAGCCAGTGATTTTGGCAGAGCCTATCGACAGGAGGATGCTCCCGGCAGGTATGTGGAATTCTGTAAATCAACATTCGCAAGTCATATGAAGTTAGATGGCCTGACTATTGTGCTTGACTGTGCCAATGGTGCTACCTATCACATTGCCCCTCTGGTATTTCGTGAGTTGGGAGCCAAGGTGATCTGTATTGGCGATGAGCCTAATGGTGTCAATATCAACGATAATGTTGGCTCGACACATCCTGATGCAATGGTGGCCAAAGTTTTGAGCACCAAGGCTGATTTGGGCATTGCCTTTGATGGAGACGGTGACAGAGTGCTGATGTGTGATTCACATGGTAGAATTTTAGATGGTGACAATCTGCTCTATATTATTGCTCATGATACCAAACGTCGTGGTCATTTAAATGGCGGGGTTGTGGGGACCCTTATGACCAATCTGGGTCTTGAACTTGCCTTCAAACGTGATCATATTGATTTTTGCCGTGCGAAGGTTGGAGATCGCTATGTGATGGAAACGCTTCTGGAGAAGAACTGGACTCTTGGGGGGGAGAATAGTGGGCATATTATCAGTCTGCATCATTCTACTACCGGTGATGGCATTATTTCTGCTTTGCAGGTTTTAAAAGCCTGCATGTATCAGGATAAATCACTAGAAGAGCTCTCTTGTGGCCTTGAGATGTATCCTCAGGAGTTAATTAATGTGCGTCTTACTGCGGGGGTAGATGTAACTTTAGATGAAAAAGTTCTGAATGAGGTGCAGGCTGTCGAAAAAGAGCTTGGAGATAAGGGAAGGGTGCTTTTGAGAAAATCCGGTACTGAACCTTTGGTGAGAGTTATGGTTGAAGGTGAGAATAGAGATGACGTCCATGCCAAGGCTCAACGTATTGCAGATGTTATTATTCACCTTACAGATCAGTAAAAGCATTACTTAAGACTTAATCTTGCTGAACACACACCTTGACGATAATCTTACAGGGTTGAAAGGTTCTTGAAAAATATTGAAGAAACGAGTATGATCTCCGCGTTGTTGTGAGTCGTAACGAAAAAGATTGGTTTTGGTTATTTATGTTATATCAAATTTTAATTGTATTACTGTTACTGGTGGCTATTGCTATGATAGCCCTTATTTTAGTGCAGCAGGGTAAAGGTGCTGGCATGGGGGCCTCTTTTGGTGCAGGTGCTTCTAATACTGTCTTCGGATCAGTTGGTTCTGGAAATTTTCTGACCCGTTCAACATGGTTTTTAATTATTGTTTTTTTCGGTATATGTCTTGCAATTGGTTATGTGCAGAAGTCCCAGCATGAATCAAGTTCAAGTTTCTCCAATATTGAGGAAACATCTGATGATGTTCCTGCTGTAACCACTGATGCTCCTGTGGTTGCTACAGATGCACCTGCAGTAAGTGCCGATGTCAAGACTGATGCACCTAATGTGAGTGCCGATAGCAAGACTGATGCACCTGAAGTTAAGAGCGAAAGTAAAGATAATTCTGCTCAGTCTACAAATGATAAAGAGCACACTTCAAATAAATAAATACTTGAAAATCCAATGCTGCTGATACGGCGTTGGATTTTATATTTTCTGCTTTTTCCTATTATTGAAATTTTCTCTCTCAAAATTTTTTTTAAGTAAGAAATTTTTCCTTCTTGGACATTAAATCTTTCACAAACATCACGATTTTGAAATTTGATTTGCGTGTTTAGTCAAAAATATAGGCTAGCATTGTATTATTTCTTATAAAATAAGATAATCTAATGACTATGTATGTGTGTATGTCCTTATGACAGATAAATGCAAGCATAATTTACCATGAAGGCATGCGGTAAGTTTTAAAGGAATGAGCACAAAACTTTTGTATTTGCTGGATAATTAACACTAACGGATCTTAAAATGGCTGGTTTAATTGAGAATATTGAAAGACGTACTGGAATGGTCGGACAGAATCGTATGGAAATGTTACTGTTCCGTCTGCCTAACAGAAAACAACTGTATGGTATGAATGTGTTTAAGATTCTGGAGATTTTGCCTTGTCCAAATCTTACAATTATGCCTAAACTTCATAAGTCAGTAATCGGTGTTTTAAATCATCGTGGTACCACTTCCTCTGTAATTGATTTAAGTTTGGCCATGGAAGGTCCAAAGACGGATGATTACCGTAAGTATCTTCTGGTAATGAGTGAGTACAATAATTCGGTACAGGGTTTTATTGTTTCTAAGGTAGAGCGAATTGTTGATTACAGTTGGGATAAAATTATGATCCCTCCTAGTGGTTTGGGAAACAAGGCTTATCTTACTGCTGTAACTGAATATCAGAATGAATTGGTGGAAATTATTGACGTGGAGAAGATCTTTTCGGAGATTTCTCCATATGAGGAAATTGTTGATAATACTACTCAGGAGTACAAAGATCACATTCGTTCAATGCTTAAGACGCCAAATGCCAAGATTATTGTGGCAGATGACTCTAAGGTTGCTATTAAGCAGACTGGTGATACGGTAAGAACCCTTGGTATTGATGTGATTGAGGCTAACAATGGTTTAGAGGCTTTAAATATCATCAAAGATTACTCTAATCAGGGTAAACTTGATGAGATTGAGCTTCTGATTTCAGATGTGGAAATGCCTCAGCTGGATGGTTACTCTCTGAGTGCCGCCTTACGCAAGGATCCACTCTTAAAGGATATATATGTGATTTTGCATACCTCCCTGTCAGGTGTGTTTAATGAAAGTATGTTACACCGTTCTGGTGCGAATTCGTGTGTGGCTAAATTTGATCCGCAGAAGCTTGCGGATACAATTGCCAAGGCTATTGAAGAATTACACAATGGCATGAAGCCATCAGAATCAGTAACTAAACTTATCAGTTAGGATTTCTTATTAAAAAAAAGGGCACATATGGTGCTCTTTTTTAACTAAATTATAGTTTTTTTGTCAAAACAGGATAACCTTCTGTGTTGACTAAAAAGATAAGAAGGCTGTTTAAATTTTTGCAATAAAAAGGTGACAGAATGG
>CACYBT010000378.1 GCA_902772715.1 uncultured Succinivibrio sp. | reverse complement strand
TCTGCGTTTATACGAATAGCTTGATATAATGAGTTAGATCTAAGAAACTAGAACTATAGTTCTAGAAATTGCGATTTCTTTAATTTAACAGTCATTATTCAAATCAAAGAGACAATAGGTAGGAATTTTAAAATCGCAGAATTTCCTCAGCACATTGTCGAGTTTATAGCATTAGGATATTATGACTATATGTACAAAAAATTATAGGTTCTTAAGTCAGAACTTTATGGCAGCATGCTGATGCAAAACATGTTTTAAAACATAATTTCAAACGTTGAAAGTGTTCTCCAAAAGCGCTTGTGCATACATCACCTCTGAGATCCTGCTATGCTTTGATGTTATTATTTTAATGAGACTTTGTGGAATAGTTAAAAGAGCATGAAACTTATGAAATAAACAAAAGGCAGATTGAATGTTTTGAAAAGTAGGCTGTTACGGAGAGCCTAATGAACTGCAAAAAAACGATCCTGCCTACTACTAAAGATTATCATTAGGTTAATATGACTCTGTTATCTGGAGGAATATCTTATTTTGAGTTTTATGAAAAAGGAATATGTAATGGGAAACAGTGCCATTGCCATTGGTGCACTGTCCTCCGGAGTAAAAATGGTGGCCGGCTATCCGGGCACGCCTTCCACCGAAATTATCGAGACTATTTTTCATGTTCCTCACGAGGGGGTTCATCTTGAATGGTCGGTCAATGAAAAAGCGGCCATGGAGGTCTGTGCCAGTGCCTCCTATGCGGGTTTTCGCTCTCTTGTCACCATGAAGCAGGTGGGACTTAATGTGGCTTCCGATCCGCTCATGAGCCTTGCCTATGTGGGAGTCAAGGGGGGAATGGTAATTGTAGTGGCCGATGATCCCGGTCCTATTTCCTCCCAGACTGAACAGGATACCCGCCGTTTTGCAAAGTTTGCACGTCTTCCGGTCTTTGATCCGGCCTCCCCCGAGCAGGCCTTCCTCATGGTACAGGATGCCTTTAAATTTTCCGAACAGTATCATACACCGGTTATTCTGCGCCCTACCACTCGCGTCTGTCATGGCTATGCCGCAATTGAATTTAATGAAAACTATGCTCCGCACGAGGCAGAAGGCTTTATTAAGGACAGTGAAAAATGGGTGATTTTCCCAAAACTCTCGCGTACTAATCATGAACTTATTGAAAAGCGTAATGCAATGCTTGCAGACAAACTTGCAGACTATCGTTTCAATACGGTTTCTGAAGGCAGCAGCAAGGGAATAAAGGCGGTTTTTGCCTCTGGGATCAGTTATGCGTATGTACGAGAGTATCAGCATGAGCATCCTGATTTTTCGCTGGTACAGATAGGTACCGCCTATCCTTTCCCTGAAAAACTCGCTGTAAAAATTCTAGGAGCAGTTGATGAAGTAATCTGTTTTGAGGAATTAAGCCCGTTTGTTGAAGAGTCACTGCTTGAGACTGCCGGTAAATACCACCTTAAGGTCAGCATAAAAGGCAAACTGACAGGAGATGTTCCTCACGCAGGAGAACTAAGTGTAAAAATCTGTCGGGAAATCCTTGACCGCTTCTTTGAAAATAGGCATAAGAGAGTCCTAACCCATTTTGATGACCGGCCTTCATTGCCGGTAAGACCGCCGGTTCTGTGTGCAGGCTGTCCACATCGCGGAGCTTTTTATGCGGTCAAGGTTGCCATGAAAAAGAAGAAAACCTATTACTGCGGAGATATTGGCTGTTATACCTTAGGCAATGCCAGTCCTCTTGATATGGTGGATACCTGTCTGTGCATGGGCGGTGGTATTACCATGGCGCAGGGGTTTGCTCATATGGATAAGGAGGCGGTATCCTTTGCCTTTATTGGTGACTCCACTTTTTTTGCCTCAGGCATTACCGGCATTGTCAACGCCATTTACAATGAGGCTAATATCATTGTCTGTGTTCTTGATAATGCCACCACTGCCATGACGGGACATCAGCCTCATCCTGGAACCGGCTTCAACCTCATGGGAAATTTTGTAGATAAACTTGACATTGAAAAGATTCTTCAGGGACTTGGAGTCGTAAAAACTGTTACGGTAAATCCTCATGACCTCAAG
>CACYBT010000377.1 GCA_902772715.1 uncultured Succinivibrio sp. | reverse complement strand
CAAAAGACCTGACTGAGATTTTTTATGAACTATATCTACATTCTTATCCTATTGAGAGAGCAGTGCTACCAGATTATTATGATGCAGATGACGAAAAACAGATGCAGGCAAACAATACCTCAAGTTTCTGTTACAGAGCTGTCGCAGGCTCAGCTGTTCTGTCTAATCATGCAAAAGGAATGGCAGTTGATCTAAATACACTCTACAATCCATACTGCAAGATTAGAAAAGATGGTTCACTGTATGTACAGCCAATGACTGCGGCACAGTATTGTGATCGTACTGGTACATTTAGATATAAAATTGATAAGCAAGATCTTGCATATAAACTTTTTACTGCTCATGGATTTACATGGGGTGGCGACTGGAAGTCTGTAAAAGATTATCAGCATTTTGAAAAAGAATAATGGTTTTATTGATTGCGACTTAAAAACACAGGTTTGACTGTGGCAAGAAAGTCGCTTTTTTTTTGCTTGTTTACTGTTAACCGTCTTTTTACTAAATACAATTCTATAAAAACTCTGCAAATGTCAATAAAATTATGATCCTAGATCCACGTGCTAGTTACTATTCACAGTCGCTTTTTGCCATCAGGTAAAAATTCGGTTTTTATATTTTCCTTTCCTAAAGTATCTAACTTGATTGAATATTATGAAAAACAAGAAAAATTGCCGCTCTTGCAGTCTGGACAAGCCTGTCTTGTATAACATCTGAAAAAAAAGGAATGCAAACATTATTTTTGCATTCCCATAGTGACTTTAAACTATTTTATTTTCTAAAATTTAATTTATCTAGATCTATAATTTTGTTTTAATTCGCCCCTTTTTCAGAATTTCTAAAATCAGGGAAACGTCCGTCCGTATATAGAGGTTCAATGACTTTTGACAGTGCATAGGCCACACGGAAGGCATTGAGATCATCATAGGTATTAGCGACAATCTGTACACCGACAGGAACATTTTTGCCAGAAAGTTCAACCGGTACCGTTACCACAGGATATCTGCTGGCAAGGTTCCATAATGGAGTCAGAATAAGATTTTCCCCCGCATATTTTCCATCATGCAGTTCGGCTCTTTTACTTTTATCATCGGTTGATTCCAAATCTGCTGGAAAATGTGGAGTAGCCAGTGTTGGCATAACTAGAGCAATGCATCCTTTTCCAAACACTTCCTCCTGAATAATGTTATGCAATTTTACAAGAAGGGCATCGGCATTAACCTGATCTTGAGGAGTAAGAGTACCGAATTTTTTGTATAAATTCGTTGTATAGGCACAAAATACATCTTCTTTTTGTGCGGCATTCAGATCCTTGAAAAGCTCATACATATTTGTTGACATCAGGCCTTTAAAGTATGTTGGCAGAAAATGTTCGCTATCAATATCAAGTTCAATTGCTACTACCTGAGCACCGGCCTTTTTTAGTGCTGCTGATACTACATCAATAGAATGATCTGATTCCTGACTTAAGCCTTCCTTGAGCCAGTTTTTAAAATAGGTAACAGCAACTTTCTGTCCTTTTAGAGAATCATATTTCTGTGGATAGTCGAGTTTTGGTCGAATGGAAGAATGAACCTTAGCGCTAGGACCGGTAATGACGTTCTGCATCAGCACCATGTCAGCAAATGTACGTGCCATAGGACCATAGGTCTCATATACATTATTGGAAGTTGCGACACGACCATATGGTGGTTTGAAACCGTATATTCCGTTCATGGAGGCAGGAATACGGATTGATCCACCCATATCAGAACCGGTGGCTAGAGTACAGAATCCTGCGGCTAATGCTGCGCCAGAACCACCAGACGAACCGCCTACACCATAATGAAGATTCCAAGGATTACGTGTTACGCCATACAGACGTGACCATGTCATAGGGCTTATATAGAGCTCAGGTACAGTGGTCTGAAATACAAAGATTGCACCCTCGTTACGCAATTTTTCAATCATAGCGCCATCGTGTTGACATGGTTGATTGTCCTTCATCGGAATAGTTGCATAATCTACAGTCCATCCTTTTACTTCATTCTCGTCCTTAATGGCAACAGTAATTCCTTCAAGTTTGCGTGCAGTGCCATTACGATAGCGTGCATCTGCTTCTTTTGCCAGTTTTCTGGCTTCATCGAATTTGTCATAGGTAATGGCATTAACCTTACCAACATTGAATGTATCTAATTCATTGACCAAATCCCGACGTGATACGTTGTATTCACCGTTATACTCTTTGACACGATTAATCTGTGCTTCAAGAACCTCACTTGGCGTAGTTTCACCTTTTTTAAAAAGTTCTATCAATTTTACTGCAGGCATGTATGCTAACTGCTCCTGAGTAAAATGCGTCTTAGCATAGGCTATACTGGTGCCTGAAAGCATGATCATTACACCAGCGGTTACAGTTGAAAGAATTTTTTTT
>CACYBT010000376.1 GCA_902772715.1 uncultured Succinivibrio sp. | reverse complement strand
TATACAGAGAATATCGGTTAAGCGCGAATGTTCTCTCGTTTTTTCAAAAGCATATGTTTGTGTGAGCATATCCCATTTTGATGAGCATATGCCTAAAGCCACATTTCTGATGTATTTTCAAAGTCAAAGACATAAATGCTTTTAACTTTGTTGTATAATCATTGGCAGTTTAGATAGTTTTTTGATTATCATCCAGATGATTCCGTTACCTCTATGCATTCATAATAGGCTAGTTAATATAAGGCATCTTTGAGGATGCGTCCTTGATTTTGTGTTATGCCTTTTGATGTGTTTTATGGGCAGGAATGCCGTGGTGTAAAACTAATCATAAGAAGGATTGGTATGCAAACGCTTCAAAAAAATGATCTTTTGGTTTCCGTTATTTTGGTAACGCTAGCTCTTCTCGTAAATATCGGCGGTCGCTATGTGGCTTTGTATTTGAATGTGCCGATGTGGCTTGACTGTCTTGGGACAGTGTTCTGCAGTTTTTATCTCGGTTTAGTGCATGGCGTTGTCTGTGCTGTATTAACCAATGTGATCATCTCCTTTATGGTGCCCGATAATGATTTGTTCTATGTGATTGTCAGTATCAGTGTCAGCCTGGTAACGGTGCGTTTTGCAAGACATGTTGATTTTAAGAAATTCACCTCTGCGGTTAACTATACTGGACTTTTAGTTTTAGTTTCCGCTCTGCTTTCGTTCATCATTAATTTGTTCTTGTATGGCGGTATGAGTGGCAGTGAATGGGGAGATGCGGTCATTATTTTTCTTCAGGAACAGGGGTTAAGTCATATTTGTTATCCAGTAGGTCAGTTGTATATTGAATTTTCCGATAAGATTTTTGTGGGTTATGCTCTGTATTTGCATTTCAGATTTTTTTATCATGGTCCACTCATAGAAATGCAAAAACGTGAGAAAGAGGCTAGAAATCAGAAAAAGCATTATGAAACTGAAGTATTAGGAGAGGACACCAAGTTAGGTGATGAAGAGAGAACCTCTGGCAGGTTTTCATCGTTTTTAAAGGGACTGCGCAAGCCTCACTCCATGCTTGTTATTTTATGTGTCTTTGGGCTGACGGTGCAGCCCTATAGCGCACATGCTGCATCTGAGTCGATGCCGCGTTCTTCCTTGAACAAAGAGAATACTTCTATAGATCTCCGCACTTTAAATGGTAAGGCTCTTAAAAGAGAGAACTCAGATCTAATCAGTGCCAATAAACGATTCTCAACATTTTCTGTTTCTGCGGATAATCCTTCGTTTCTGTCTCTGCAACAGACGGTGTTTAGCAGTAAAAACGGCTTAAACTGTGGTACCGCTAATGATATTGCTACCACAAAAGATGGTTATCTGTGGGTTGGTACTTATGCGGGTTTGTACCAGTATGATGGACAGAAATTTTCTCAGCGTGATGATTTAAAGAATATTCGCACGGTGCGTTCACTCTATACCGATACCTCTGACCGACTGTGGATTGGTACGGGTGGTCTTGGAGTTGCTGTCTACGAAAAAGGCGGTGTTGTTGCCACTTTTGATGTCAATGACAGTCTTGTTTCAGACTATATCCTCGATATGGTTGACGATGGCAATGGTGATTACTATATTGCCACTACTTCTGGACTGTCGGTATTTCGTTATGTTAATGGTAAGTTTGTTTTTTATCGAAATTTCATCAAAGGCCGTTCGGTAACCTCATTGTATGTCCTCCATGATGGTATGGTGGCTGCTACATCTGAACACGGTAGTCTTTATCTGTTTAGAGGCGGTGAATTTATTGAGGAATTCCGTGATGATGAATCAACTCCAAGATTCTATAGTATTGCTGAGGATATGAATGGCAATATTTATCTTGCGGGTAAAGATGGTATTTTTCTCTATCATTTCTATGATCAGAAATTAAAGAAGGTTGGCAGTTTCTTTAACTATGAGCTGGAAAACATTAATTCCATTTATTGGGATAAAAATGGTACTGAACAGGTGCTATTTATCTGTGCAGATTCTGGAATTTTCTATCTTTACAACGGAAAGATAAGAAAACTTCGGACGGTAGGTTTTGATAACTCCTGCGAGCGGGTAATCAAAGATTATCAGGGGAATTTCTGGTTTACCTCTTCACGCCTTGGTCTTTTGGAGTTGTATCGGAGCCAGGTAGAGAATATCTTTCAGGGTGCAGGATTAGAGCCTACTGTCGTAAACTGTGTCATATTCTGGAATAATCTTTTGTATGTCGGAACAGACAGCGGAATTAGAATTATTGATACTGTCAAGCGCTATGATGTCGAAACCGGATTTTCCAATATGCTAAAGGGCATTCGTATTCGTGCGTTTGCTACGGATCAGCATGGAAACCTGGTAGTTTGTACCTATGGTAAGGGTGCCTATATTTACGATAAGAACGGACGTATCCTGCGTTATCAGGTAAGTGACGGACTTTTTGGTAATAAAGTGCGTACGGCTTTGACTCTAAATGATGACAATCTCATTTTGGCTGGAAATGGCATAACATTTATTGATAAATACGGAGTGTTGCACACGCCTTTAGCCGAATATACATCGCTGGAGTCATTTTTATGCCTGACTAAATTTGATGAAAATACAGTTGTTGGCGGCACCGACGGTTCAGGTGTGGTTTACATTAAAGATCGTAAAATAGAAAAGCGTATTACCAAAAAGGACGGACTGCTTTCTGATGTGGTTTTACGTGTAGTCAAATCAAAGAAATACAATCTTGTCTATGTTCTCACTGGCAACGGGATCAACGCTATAGATGCTGACTATAAGGTCAGATCGTTTGAAAAATTCCCTTATTTTAATAATTATGATCTCATCCAGACCGAAGAAGGGCGATTATTTATCACTGGTTCTAATGGAGTATACACCTGCCTTGAAAGTGATCTTTTAAGTGATGATAAGGAACTTGACTATCTTCATTTTGGTAATTCTTACGGAATTTCCTCAACCCTCACCTCCAATTCCTGGAATTATTTAAGTGAGAACGGAATGCTCTACTTATGTTCAAGCGTAGGTGTTTTTGTACTTGATACCATAAATTTCGAGGTGAAGTCTTATCCTTACAAGATAAGCATTAAAGAATTGAAACTTGATGATGCAGTTGAGCCTATTGTAGATAGCCTGCCAAAGGTTATAGCAAGAAATGTAAAAAAAATTCAGATAATGCCGGAAATTGTTAATTTTACGCGCGAGGATCCGAATATTTGTTACTACCTTGCAGGATTTGAAGACAAGAAGAACTATAGGCGTCAGAGTGAGCTCTTTGACATCTCCTACACTAATGTGCCTCCTGGTACGTATTCCTTAAATCTTGAGGTTCTTGATGCGAATGGCATGTGTATAGCGAAAAGTACCTATCCTTTTACGAAGGCTTCTGCACTGTGGGATACAGATCTGTTTTTAATGTATTTCTACACAATAGCCTTCCTTATGGTGGCCTATGTTACCTGGTTTTTTGTTAGACTCTTTATGCAAAGAACCATTGACAGGCAGCGTCATGAACTTGAACTGACAGAACAGCTGGTGCGAGTGGGCGATGAAACCATTTTGACTATTGCTATGGCCTTGGATGCCAGAGATAAGCGCACGCAGCTGCATTCCAAGCGGGTCTCGGAGTATTCGGTTTTTATCGCCAAAGAACTAGGTTTTTCAGAAAAGGAATGTGAGAATTTACGCAAGGTGGCACTGCTCCATGACATCGGTAAGATTGGTATTCCTGACAGGATCCTAAACAAGCCGGATAGACTTACCGATGAAGAATTTAAGATTATGCGTTCGCATGTCACTATAGGTTATGAGATCTTAAAGAATTTCAGATCTATTGCACACGTAACTGATGGTATTCGCTACCATCATGAGCGATATGATGGTAAAGGCTACGTGCTTGGCTTAAAAGGAGAGGAGATCCCTATTTACGGCAGAATCATTGCGGTAGCTGACGCCTTTGATGCCATGGCCTCTCATCGTATTTACCGTCAGCATCTTGATATAAAGGAGATCCTCCTAGAAATTGAAAAGTGCAAGGGTAAGCAGTTTGATCCGCAGTGTGCTGATATTATGATAAGACTTATCCGTAATGGCACGATCGATCTCGGCAAGTTTTATGGTGAACAGTATATAACTGGAAGGCCGGAAGGCATTGTAGAAAATGCAGGGAATATATACAGTTAGTCATTATGAGAATGATTTATCTGTGCCGAGGATGTTGCTGATTATTTCAAGTTGGCTATAAACTGTAAATTAAAGACATAAGTGATCTGACATGCAATTTGTTTTATGTCTTTAACCTGTGATGACTAATCTTAAGTAGACAAGCAGTATTAACCACACTGTTTTCTTTTCATAAGAGTGTCGCGACTGATGCTGGCAACTTTACCTCCTATGATATGAGTGGTCTGTTTTATATCGGCTTTTGTTAATTTCCTTAGAGAAACAGCAAATCTGTTCTCTGATTTGGGGCATAAGGATAAAGAAAATAGTTGTAAATATTATTATGAAGACTACAGATTAGGATACAGGCATGTCCATTGTCCATGGAGTCGTGTAAATTTTTGGTGATAAAGCAGGATTTGTTCATAATCTTGAACTGATGTCATCTTTTGCAGCAAAAACGGTACTGCCATTATCAATCTTTACTTCAATAACAGCATGAATGCGCATTATGTCGACACTAATCCACAGGATAGGTTGCATAAATAGATTAGCATAGTGCCTAATACAAAGCCATTTTAAGTGAGCTTAAGTTTTTTAATTGTGTTGTTAAAAATCTTAAAGATTGGCGCTTTATGCCACCTTGCGATGAATGATCCGGTGTAACTGCAATTAACATTAAGGCATAGTTACTGGTTCTAATTTACTTTTTGACCGTCTTTTAAAAATTTTACGTATATGTTTTGTCAAAGTAAATGTTGAGCGAGAAATGGCAAAGTTTCTTTTGAATGGTTTTTTCCAATTGTTTTCTTTTTTTCTTGGATCTATAATTTATGTAAACGGTTACATTGGCTTATTTTAAACAAATGTGAGGTTTTTATGACAACAATTCTTGTTCCTGGTGGTGCGGGTTATATTGGTTCTCATACCGTAATCGAACTGGTTAATGCCGGCTATGATGTGGTTATTTTTGATAATTTCTATAACTCCAAGCCTGCTGTTCTTGCTCGTATCAATAAAATTTTAGGTAAAAGCGTGCCTTTTGTGGCTGGTGATATTCGTAGTCGCGAAGCATTAGAGCAGGTTTTTGAAAATTATAAGATTGATGCGGTGATTAACTTTGCTGGTCTTAAAGCCGTAGGTGAATCTGTAAAAAAACCTCTGGAGTATTATGACAACAACGTCAATGGCGCCAGAATGCTTCTTTCTGTGATGAAGGAATACGGATGTAAGAACTTTATCTTTTCGTCCTCGGCAACTGTTTATGGCGAACCTGACTCGCTGCCTCTTACTGAGAACTCTCCTGTTAAAAGAGCTAATTGTCCATATGGACAGACCAAGGTTGATATTGAATATATGTGTCAGGAACTGCAAATTGCCGATCCTGAATTTTCTATGGTGCTACTGCGTTACTTCAATCCTGTTGGAGCACATGAATCAGGTCTTATTGGTGAAGATCCTCGTGGTATTCCCAATAATCTCATGCCATATCTTACTCAGGTGGCAGTGGGGCGCCTTAAGGAGCTGTCTGTTTTTGGTAATGACTATCCAACACCTGACGGTACCTGTGTCCGCGATTACATTCATGTGGTTGATTTAGCCTTAGGTCATGTTGCGGCTTTGAAGCATTGCTTGAATATTCCTGGAACACATATCTACAATTTAGGTACCGGTATCGGTTATAGTGTGCTTGATATGGTTAAATCCTTCTCTAAGGCTATTGGTAGACAGCTGCCATACAAGTTCGCTCCTCGCCGTTTGGGGGATGTGGTGGCCTGCTACGCTGATCCAAGCAAGGCTAAGAATGAACTGGGCTGGATTGCCAAAAAGAATCTTGATGATATGACTCGTGATTCTTACAACTGGCAGAAGAATAATCCTAATGGTTACGAAAACTAGATAAATTTTGGACTATAAGAGTAAAGACTATGAGTAATTTTAATGTTGCTGATCACCCACACAGAAGATTTAATGCACTAACAGGGGAATGGATTCTAGTTTCGCCACATCGTGCCAAGCGACCATGGCAGGGACAGGTAGAAAAACTCCCTGACGAGATGAAACCTACCTATGATCCTAAATGTTATCT
>CACYBT010000375.1 GCA_902772715.1 uncultured Succinivibrio sp. | reverse complement strand
TTCTCCTAGAGATTGTGTAAGACATAGTTCACTATGCAACGATCTGTGAAGCAGGAATCCCACGACTTTAGTCGTGGGAGTGTCAACTTAATTTATTAGCTGCGCTCTTGAATTTTAGGACTTGGGCGCGCATGATATAAAGATATCACTTTTTATGCATCGGATATAAGCATGACAACCCAGAATAATAATATTAAATCAACCACTTTGTACGATGAATCCTGCCATGATGGTGAGGAGTTAAGGCTTCCTTTTATTTCACTGCGAGCCCTTACCATAACACCGCATTCTAAACTGCAAATAACTTGTGCGCGTGAGCAGTCTATTAAAGCCTGTGCCTTGGCAGATAAAAGTACTGTACGCAAGGTTGCGGTGTTCTGTCAGTTAAATGAATATGAAGAAAAACCTGATTTTTCAGGAGTTTATAAAACAGGTGTGCTCTGCAATCTGCTGTCAATGAAAAAGCATGGTGCCAATGCCTATAAATGTCTTATTCAGGGCTATGTAAGAATTAAACTCCTTGAACTCTATGAGGACGAAAAGGAAGACTGCACTTTTGCAAGAGTAATGGTGATTAAGGATAAGGAAGTATCGCCCCACGATGAAAAGGAGATTTTAGGGGTGTTGCGCTCTTCTTTGTCCTATGCTATGGACAATCAGGATAAGACTACTCGGGCGCTCATTGAAGAAACGGTATCTAAAAATCTTCTCAACTCGATTTTAGATGGACAATCTCTGTGTGTGATTACCGATCAGTTAACCCAGGTTTTAAAAATTGACAGCAAATCCAAACTCATGCTGCTGTCATCATTAGATCCAAAAGAGAGAGGATTACTGCTCATCAGCCTTTTAAACGGATATTCCTATAAAAGTGAGCTTGAAAACAAGGTCATTGATCTGGCCAAAAGGGCCATGGAAAAAAATCAGAAGGAGTATTTCCTTGCTGAACAGTTAAAGGCTATAAAAAAAGAACTGGGAGTTGACATTTCTGAGGAAGATGATTCCTCATCCTTTACAAGCCGCAATGAGGCACTGAATGCGCCTGACTATGTGCATAAAAGAATTGACAGGGAAATCCGCAAATTAAATACCATGAATATCAATTCTTCGGATTATGCCATTGTGAGAAACTATATTGAAACCCTGTTAACGCTGCCATGGAATGAGGGCACCCCCATTCATGTTGATTTGCATAAGGCCAAGGAAGTTTTGGATAACGAACATTACGGACTGACCAAGGTCAAGGACAGAATTTTAGAGTATCTTGCTGTACATTCCCGCACTGAAAAAATGCATGGTCCTATTATCTGTCTTATGGGACCTCCTGGTATTGGCAAGACTTCACTGGGTAAGGCTATTGCCAAGGCTGTAGGACGCAAATATGTGCGTGTGGCTTTGGGCGGTGTCAACGATGAGGCTGAAATACGCGGTCACAGAAGAACCTATGTTGGTGCTCTGCCTGGCAGAATTATCTCCAATATGGCCAAGGTCGGAGTTAACAATCCGCTCTTTTTATTGGATGAAATTGATAAGGTCAATTCCTCTTTGCACGGAGATCCGGCCGCCGCTCTGCTTGAGGTGTTAGATCCAGAGCAAAACTCCACCTT
The DNA here is from genome assembly GCA_902772715.1 of uncultured Succinivibrio sp. Lineage (GTDB taxonomy): Bacteria > Pseudomonadota > Gammaproteobacteria > Enterobacterales > Succinivibrionaceae > Succinivibrio. The sequence goes on along the minus strand of CACYBT010000375.1, from coordinate 1,148 downwards.
TGAGGATAATTATGTGGAGATTGACTATGATCTCTCCAATGTAATGTTTGTGACCACCGCCAATTCCTATAATATTTCAGGACCACTGCTCGATAGAATGGAAATCATTGATTTGTCATCCTATACCGAGGATGAGAAATTCCATATTGCCAAAGAGCATCTCTTCCCCAAACAGCTGCGTCTTGCCAATGTTACTTCAGAGGATATTCTGATGGACGATAAGGTGCTGTTACATCTTATTCGCTACTATACACATGAGGCGGGGGTGCGTGAACTTGAAAGAATTTTAACTGAAGTTATCCGCAAGTGTATCAAAAACTATCTGCTTAAATATCCAAAGCGCAAGAACTTCAAGCCGCAGCAGGTGACCTTAGATGACATCTATACGATGTTAGGTCCAAAACGCTACGATTTTACCTCCAAACTAAAGGAAAACAAGGTAGGGATCGTCAATGGCCTTTCCTGGTCATCTTTGGGTGGAGATATTCTGCAGTTGGAGGCAGTTGCCAATGAGGGCAAGGGTAAGCATCAGTTAACCGGAAAATTAGGTGAGGTTATGAAAGAGTCTATAACTACAGCCATTACTGTAGTGAGAACGCTCTCTAAGACCTTGCATCTTAATCCTAATTTTTTTGAGACCTGCGATCTGCATGTGCATGTCCCAGAAGGAGCAGTTCCAAAAGACGGGCCTTCTGCTGGTGTCGGTATGGTTACCGCGGTAGTTTCCGCATTAACCGGTAATCCGGTTCGCGCCGATGTGGCCATGACCGGTGAGATTACTCTGCGTGGCGATGTACTGCCGATAGGTGGTCTTAAGGAGAAACTTCTGGCGGCTATGCGTGGGGGAATTAAAACAGTTCTTATCCCTTATGAAAATGAGAAAGATTTGTGGGATATTCCTAAAGCGGTCAGCAAAAACATGGCCATAAAGCCGGTGAAGCGGATAGAAGAAGTGCTGACAACTGCTTTGTTGCATGATCCTTTCTCCTATGTTCCGACTACGGCTTTTGTGGTGAAGAAGAAAGGCGTGTCTGAGAAAAAAAGTAAAAGTGACAGTAAAATTACTACTATAGTACAGTGAGTTTAAAGTGCAGAAAAACAAAGAACAAGATCTTTTGGATGTCGTCCGTTTTGCTGATGAGGATGAC
>CACYBT010000374.1 GCA_902772715.1 uncultured Succinivibrio sp. | reverse complement strand
TTTTTTACTTTTGAAATAAAAGTCTTGTAGTCTTCTAATGATTTCATTTTTATTACTCCTAAAAAAAACTTTTATGTAATAAATTATAACTACATATCCTAAAAATCAAATATAGTGTAATGGAAATCAAAAATTTCTGCTGTGTATAAACTTAGCGTTAAAAAAAATACAAAAATGAATTTTAATGTTGATAAAAATGTGATTTGTATCAAATATTTAACTGCTAACTAAAATCAAAAGTAAAATGAGATAAGCGTTGTTACTTTTACCTAAAGAGCATACGTCCTGTTCCAATTAGTTTTCTAATTACTCCATCCTGTCCTCTTGAGGATTGATTTACCCCCATAAGAGATGCAATATGTCCTGGAAGATAAGATGATAGCGAATGCAGTAATAGTGCTAAAAAGAGAATTACCGAATAGTCGGTAAATTCAAAGGTATGGTTGTCATCAATTGAGGTTTTTGCCGACTGATAGATGTCAACAAGTAGGTTGCAGGAGCTTTTTATGATGATGATAAGAATAAACAGTTCAAGAGCTGTGGATAAGACCATTTTTAGATAATTTATGGCAAAGGCTCGTGTATGACTAAAGGCTCCAAAGCCTAGAACAAATACTCCGGCATAGCACAGTACGTAGGCCCCCACAAAGGCACACATAAATTTTATGACTACCAGAAACATGACAACAGTAAAAACGGTAATGAGCAGACATAGATAAAATGATGTCAGTGGATGGTGCAGTGAAATCAGCCTGCTTTTAAAAAAGAGCATAGCCATATTTACAGTCAGATCTAGAAGTTCTGATGGTCCTACTTTTTTGTCATCGTCAACGAGACTGAGAAATGAATCAATAATGGAAATGCCGATACTTTGTCCGTTATCTAGAAGAAATAAAAAGATGCCGCTTAGAATGCAGAGCATGACCAGTTCATAGAAGAAGGTTTGTACGGTGCCGTCCATAAAAACGGTACGAATTCCGCAAAGAACAATGGAAATAGGCAGGAGAATAAAAAACAGTCTCCGTGATGCCTGTTTTATAGGCTCTGTAGTCTCGGCCACCTGACTTACGAAACTGCGAGTAAGTGTGTTTAACATCCCCTCATGGTTTGAGTTCATGGCCTCATAGAGTGTATCCGCGCTACATACATTGTCCCACAGTATAAGAATAATACTTAACACCAAAAACAGTATGAGGTTATTTCTTAAAATTGACATATTTTCTCCTATGATTTTCTCCTATGATTTTCTACTATTATGCAGCGTAAGACGCATCTGCATATGGTTAGAGTTCTGCTCCTCTTTACTTGTGAAGAACTGCAGTTCTGCCTCTTCCTTAATTTTTTCAAGATTCAGTTGGTCTTCCATTTCTTTTGTACGTAAGTTCTTAAGGCTTGCAAACTGTGAGTTTAACTGCACGAGTGCTGTGGCCTGTGCCGAGTTAACCTTATTTAACATATCAAGCGTGTCATTAATCCCATGGGTTTTTTGAGCCTCATCGTTAAAATCCTTTAGCGTCTCAAGATTGTCTTTAAGATATTCTTCAGTTTTTAAGGCACTTTCTTTGGTTTTGCGCAGATAAGTAAGAGTATTCTTGTTTAAAAGTGCATTCATTTTCTTAAAGGAACATTCATGCTTAAGACACTCTTCCCAGGTTGTTACTTTGAGCCTGTCAATCTCATTATTTGTGCCTGAAACCTGTTCTTTTGCCATAGCGTAGGAAGCCTCCAGAAGAAGTGTGGCACTTTGATTGAGACTTTTGACCTCGCGCCAGGCATCCTTGTAGTGCATAGTTTCCTGAGTTTCCTTATGATCTTTTTGCTCATTGAGATACTGTTCAATCATCCTCGTGCGTTTTTGGTTGTCCTCACACATATTTACAAGGATATTTAGCGTGCTTTCCACGGAAGTACTTATTTTATCAACCGTTTCTGAATCATTATCCCGTGCCTCACATGACTTTATGGCAAACGGCAACAAGATCAAAAAGAGAGCCGCAAGAGTGATGAAAAAATGAAGCAGATCGGCAAAAAAAATGCGGTAACTGTAGGTTTTTTTGTCTTTTTTTGTTAAATATAATCTGTGCATAGGTTATTACTCATATTAGGGAATTAGATATCTTTGAGGATTCTGACCATAAGGGTTTCTAAAGAAGATATCCTTGGTCATGGCTATCGAAAAACGGTATCCGGGCTCGATGGTCAGGGTTGGCGAGAGATTAAGACTGTTATTTAGAAGGTTTCCAAGGGTATTATTAAGATTGTTGTTAAACTCCCTGCCTTGCCTTGAGACTACAGTCTCAGTCCCGTTTCTGTAGGTATGGGTTTCAATGGTGTCGCCGGCTGTGGAAATGGATGAAAGCATGAGACAGGATAGGATAGCCTGAAAATAGTGATTGTTTACCTCGGCATCAAAACCGGCCTTGCCATCCGTTGACTGTCCAGGCATCACTCCAAGATTTAAAGAGTCTCCGTTAGGAAAAATAATACGGGTAAACCCAAGAAAAAGACGCTTCGCCCCTACAGAGAGTTGTGAATCATACTGACCTATAAGCCTTGAACCGCGGGGCAAAAGTAGATGTCTGCCTTTGATACTGTCATAGACATCCTTAGTAAGCATGGCCGTAACCTGTCCTGGCAGTTCTGAAGAGATCCCTGTTAACAGTACTGCCTGAATGAGGGTGCCCTGCATCAACGCATAGGGTGTTTTCGGAGAGATGACCTCGTTTTCAAGTATGGTATTGTGAATGGCCAAGTTTTCATATCGTTTCAGGTTATAATTGTTGTGTGCACTGTCCTCATGGGACTCATGTATAGAAGAGGATTTATGGTTCATAGGCACTACAGGTTCCTTTAGATTAACCTCTTCTTTCAATGAGGAATGAGTTGTAACCGAGGAGGAGGCTCCTAAGGCTCTAAAAAACGCTTCTTCGCGCTGTTTTTTTAAGGCTTTATAGGCAGCACTCTCTTTGGAGCTGTCGGATTTTGGCTCTCCCATTTCTCTTGATGGTAAGGGCTTACTGTTTTTAGGCTCTATATTCAACTCCTCATAAAGACTGTTGCTTAAATCTTCATTTAGGTTTTTCTGTTCCTCATGTTTTTTATTTAATGATGGTTCATCTAGTTCCTGCTGCTCCAAAAAGATAACATAATCCTTTATAAAATCCTCATAAGGTAAGGCTTCTCTGTTATAGGATATGCTGGGATTCTCCTCGTCTTTTGAAGAATATGGGGGATAAGTTACAGGACTTCTCTTTATGTCTTTGCTGTTACTATCGGACTTATCCTTAAGTTCTAGTTTATGGAGCCGCTGTTGGAGCCGCTGTTCAAGTTTCCTTTCATAGTCAGAACTTTGATTATTCTCCGTAAGAGGAGTATCGCTACTGTCTTTTGGGCCTTCCTTTGGGGCAATAATGATAAAAGAGAGTACAAAGGAGAACATGAGCGCAAGACCAATTAGGAGCGGTTTGCGGCTGACATCACCGCTTTTTAGCATAGTACTCATGATTCTATCCTTGTGACATCGGCATAACTGTTTAAGCCGCCATTGTTGCTCTGCACTCGCAGATGCTTATAGATCCCGTCAATCACAAAAGTACTGTCATCAATACGGAAATTGACGGTGGTAGTTTTTTCATCATCGAAGATGAAACCATCCTTGTAGGTAATTTCAAGGACAGTTGGCATTTCCTGCTCAAGTTTTTTATCATCCATCTGGATATAGGTTTTACTGCCGTCATCAAATACATTTACCGGCAGCACACAGTCTGCCCCCTCCACGTGATAATTGTAGTTGCGCACAGCGTTGCCGTTTTGAGGAATGTCCTTTTTTGAAGACGCTCTTAGGGCAATAGTTTGCATATTGTCATCCTCGAGGTTTGGTTCATGAGGGTAATAGGGTTCTTTTACGTAGTAATTGTCCGTATCCGTGATGCGGCGATTAAGGTTGATGCCCGTATTGGGATAGGTGAATACCACCTGCGGCATGTAATCTTTTAGAGTTGACTTTAACTTGATATGATAGGTGCGTCGGTTGGTGGTAACGATAAGCGAGGTTTTAAGGCCGCTGTCAAGGGGCTTGATGATTAGATGTTCGACCAGCCCGTACTCTGAACCTGATGTGGCGGTATCTAGGGACCAGCGGGCGGTATCACCCATTTTGATGTCTAAAACCCGCTCATTGGTTTCAAGGGCAATATCGCTTAATTCCATGATGGCGCAGACAATGGTGGGAACACCACTGCCAAAGGTGAATTGCACCTCTCCTGGCACAAAAGTGTTGGGCTTTAATTTTCTTTCTTCAAGTCTTTTGAGATTATGCAGTGTTGTTTGATCACCTGCATCAAGGTAACTGCCATTATCTGAACTTTCATAGAGTTCTAAAAGCTCATCTCCTGCCACTTTTCTCTCGATGCATAATACTAAAAAACCTAAAATGCCTAATACACTTAAGGTGTATTTGAGGACAAAAGGTGAGTTATTTCCTTTTTTTTCATTACGTATTCTAATGGTATTCATAGTTTTTCCTTTTTATTGTTCAGTGTTGCTCCAAGGCTTACACTCCTCCTAAATTTTTAACCTTAAAAAGCTTATGATTACTTTTCTAAGGATGCATTTATTTGACTCTTGGTAATGATTTTTTTATGGATCTCAATAAAAGTTACATAAAGTCCTAAGGGATTTAGTCGTAACTCCTCAAGAGGCCTTGATTCTGTGTGTTTTTCATCTATGATGATGAGGGCCTGAAATCTTTCTTGGTGCTTTGTATCTTTCAATACTGTTCTAAGCGTAAACTCCAACTCATAGGTTTTTGTGGATTTTTTTAGGAGAGATTCGATAACTACTTCACGACTGAAGTGTTTATTTGAAAACAGCATCTCCGATTTCTCAAAGTGAGTGTCAATGAAATTGCGTAACTGTGAATTGTCATCAAGTCTTGCATAGACACTTTTGATTAACTTAATCTGATACTCTCGGTCTGGGGAGACTCTGTAGAGGGCCTCAATAAAATCACAGACAAAGGCGGTACGGGCGTTTTCTGGGATCTTCTGATTTTCAGTAGTAGCGTGATTTATGAGTGCTCCCTGTCGGTCAATGGTGACTATGTAGGGGAGATAGAGCGGGTCGCTGCTTTTTATAAGCGTATAAAGCAGGGCCGCAAAACCCATGGTAATCCCCAGAAGTCCCAACAACAAGGAACTGACGTTACCTTTAAGATAAGACCCTAGTAGCGTGTTTTTGGCACAAACTTCATAGGAGAGGCTGTTTTTGTCAGACAGTACCGCAGGCGAACTCTCATATGGTGCTTCGTGTTCATGCTGGTGAAAGAATCTTTTAAAAAACTTGTCGGGGGTACTGCCTTTGGTTTGTGCAGCGGTGTTTAAAGTTTCCATATAAAACCTCTTTGATAGGTGTGGTACAGTTTTAGAATGCGTTCCCTGTCCCTCATGGTGGTGGAGAGCAGTTTTAGCTCCCATTCGGAGAGCATGAGAGAAAATGGCATGAAGATCCCGTTTTTCTGTAAAAAAAGATCATGTTTCTGCAGTCCCATAAAAATTTCTTCCTGAGCCTTTTCATTAAGTCCCATCCTGGTGTAGAGAGACTGTAAAGATTCACTTTTGACATCTGCATTAGGCAGATAGACACGTGTCTTTACACAGTCAAGAACATCGGGGAGGATACTTGATTTTGAGAGATCGTTTAGCGATTGTGTTGCCAAAATCACGGGAGTATTGAATTTGCGCAGTGTTTTGATCCACTTTATAAGCTCTTTTGAAAAGCATTCATCCTTGAGCATGAGCCAGGCTTCATCAATAATTATGGCGGCACTTTTGTGCATCATGATCTCGTTTTCGATGAGACTGAAGATAAGACGCAAAGTAGGGTAGATAAGATGATTTCTGTCCTCAAAAAAGCGTTCACACTCAAAAACACAGAGTTTTTTGTCAAGTATCGGATTGTGCTCACCGTCTAAAAGGGATGTGACATTTTGCTCACGGGTAAAGACGGAAAGCGCTTCCATCAGTTTCTCTGAATTGAGAATCCTAATATATTCACTTAGTGTTCTATGGATACTTCTCGTATCACGCATGATTTTGAGTGTTTCCATAAGATTATTCTTGTCAGCACTAGACAGGGGATGATTTATTTCTGCAAATAAAGACAGAATAAAGTTGAAGGCCCGTCCTAGACTTATTTCATCATCAAGATTTTCAAGAGGACAGAGACTGATGCTGTCTCCTTCAAGATTGATGAGTGTGCCGTCTAAGGCAAGGCATTGCGCCATAAAGGATCCTCCCTTGTCAAAAGCAAAAACCTGCATATCCTCATAACGTAGAAGCGAGGTGATAAGTGCACCTAAGAATACCGATTTGCCTCCGCCTGGAGGCCCCACGACTAAGGTGTTGCCGTTGTCATGGGTATGGAGGTTAAAGGTACAGAGATCTCCATCCTGATTTTTCACATACATAAGAGGCGGGGCATTTTTTCCGTAAAAAGGGTTAGGAGAACAGTTTTCTCCGCTAAACGGAACATCA
>CACYBT010000373.1 GCA_902772715.1 uncultured Succinivibrio sp. | reverse complement strand
CCCCATCAATCTTAAACATACCGCTGTAAAAAACTAATCCTACTAATCCGCCTACTACAAACGATAAAAGGGATATAAAAATTTTCTGTTGCACAGACAGCTTATAGACCTTGTAATTTATCATGGGATTATTTAATGGAGAAGGAATATATTGCGGCTCATCCACTTTTTTCTTTTTTTTAATCATTCTCATTCCCTCAAATCTCAGTTTTTACACCAGATAATCGAAGTTTAAAATCATTTACCAACTTATTATTAGTTCTCATGAGTCTGCCCGAAACTTTTTCTAAACTTGTATATGCATCTTCCTCAAACACATATAGAGGATTTAATCTTATCTTGCCATTCTCGTAACCAACAACCTCTGTTATTTCCATAGTTTTTCTAGATTTATCTCGCAATCTTGATAAATGAATTATTATATCGACTGCTGACGCTATTTGTTGCCTGATTGCTTCCAGTGGAAGACCAGCAGAACCTTGCAGTACCATTGTTTCAAGTCGACTTAACATATCTTCGGTTGAATTAGCGTGTCCTGTTGAAAGAGAACCATCGTGACCTGTATTCATAGCCTGAAGCATGTCCAATGCCTCTCCGCCTCTACACTCACCGACGATTATTCTTTCTGGCCTCATTCTAAGTGAAGATTTAATTAAATCTCTTATAGTTATTTGACCTATGCCCGACGCATTTGCGTTTCTTGTCTCCAAACTAACTAAGTTATCAATGTTTTTTATTTGAAGTTCTGCGGAATCCTCAATTGTTATGATACGTTCATCCTTTGGAATGTAATTCGATAGTGCATTCAAAAAAGTTGTTTTACCGGAACCGGTTCCACCGCTAATAAAAATATTGTACTTGGCTTTAACTAAAAGTTCCAACTTATCAGCAATTTCCTGTGTTATTGAACCGTATTGAATCAACTTTTCAATTGTCATCGGTCTTTTCGAAAATTTACGAATAGTAAGTATCGGACCACATAGTGAAATCGGTGGCAAAACGACATTTACACGCGAACCATCTGGCAGTCGTGTATCGCAAATAGGATTAGCCTGATTAACCTCTCTTCCAGCCAAAGCAACTATTCTCTGAATAACATCTTCAAGTTTTTTTTGACTTTCGAATTGCTTATTTAGCTTAAAAAGTCTTCCGTTTTGCTCAATAAATACATTTTCATGACCATTTATCATTACTTCTGTTATGGTATCATCAGAAATAATGGTATCTAATAACCCAAAGCCACGAATAGAACTGTAAACCTGTTGAACAATTGATACTCTTTGATCTATGGAACAATATATTCCGCTCAGCTTCTTAGCGACGATATTTTCTACTTGTTCTTGTAAATCATCGTCGCTTAGTTGGCTTAATGGTAAATTTTCTGACACATATCTTTTTATTTCGGCAACTATCTCTTGCTCTTTTTCAAAACTCATGGACAATTCCTCAAACTCAACAAATACTGTCTAACACTGCCATAGTTGCAATCTTCTCCACTACTTGCCTATCTGTGGCATGGTCAAACCTTGGAATTCCTCCAATACTTTTCATTTCAAGGCCCGTGATAGATTTATTAGTCTTACTGCTAAACTGATTGTATAGTAAGCTCATCCGATCTAACAACGGAGAGTCTTCCGCACTTTCTTTTATCAGCAGAGAATTATATAATCTAAAAATTTTATTATTCGAACTTTCGCTTCCCGTACCGATTATTACAATAGAATGAAATTTTTTTAGAGTCCTTATAAAGTCATTATCTAGATAAAAGTCAAAATCTGCAATAATATAGTCATAAGAGCCAGTTAATTGTAACTCAGTTATTAAACGATTAATTTCCTCAGCACGTAATTCCAACATATCTAGTGCTTGCTTTGCGGAAGAAAAAAAGAATACCCCTCTGTTATCCTGCTTAACACAGCTTTCCAATTTAAGACTTAGGTTTGTTTTTTTACTCTTGAGAGCAAAAATAATATCACTCATATCAAACTGTCCCTCTGAAGAGAAATAGATGTCTGATGAACCAAATTTTTCAAGATTCAAATAAAGTGTTCTCTTTCCTGTTGCAGCAAAATGAAGTGCTGTTGCAGCGGCAATAGATGTTACTCAAGCGCCACCACAAGGAGAGCAAAAAGCAATGAGCTTACAATCCTCATCAGTTATTTTTAGTCCTGTAATGTTCTCTGTGTTTTCGGAATATATACTGAGTATTTGCTTATAAATCAAATCAATTTTTTGAAATTTGCAAACAGTCCTTTGATTGTCGAGTGTGTCAATCTCCCTTGAGTCAATAAAATACGCAAACCCACATCTTGACGGAATATGGGTGAGGTCAAATTTAAAATAATCACTCACAAGCAAGACATCTATTTTGGTTTCTTGCAAAACTTTATAAACTGCATCAACGTCTGTGAACGAGTATACTTGGACCTTATCTGTATATTTTTGATTAAGCACGGCTACAATACGATTAAGATAACTAACGTCTTTTTCTAATATTGCAAGCTTTATTCTCATGATAAACCTCCTCCGTCAACAAAAAACAATTTGTACGAGCCGCCAAAACACTTCGCAGATTGTTTTAATCTGCGAAATGGAAAATTATATACAATTTCACTGTTATTATATCGCATTTTGTCGAATAAGGCAATAGATATTTTAAAATTAATCTTTTGAGAATGAATTTTTTTATAAATCAGCGATATGT
>CACYBT010000372.1 GCA_902772715.1 uncultured Succinivibrio sp. | reverse complement strand
CCTCTGTACTTACCAAAGAAGAAAAACTCTCCGTTGATGCCGGTAATTTAATAGGAGATATCTACAAGCACCTTCTGACTCTTTATAAAAACCCTGACGATCCAAAAGTAGCAAGTGATATCAACAAATTATGCGTGCGCCTTGCATTCTGTCTTTTTGCCGAGGATGCAGATTTATTTAGTGAGCATTCTGCCTTCTACAAATATTTAAGTGATACTCCTGCTGAAAAATTGAATACTGTACTTCAACAGCTCTTTAATGTTCTTGATACCAAATATGAAGACAGAAGCGTCAATCTCTCCGAAAAACTGAATGCATTTCCTTATGTAAACGGTAATCTGTTCAAAGATCCAATTGAGATACCTGAACTTGATGAAAAATTTAAGGAACTTCTCCTGAATAAGGCCAGCCTTGGTTTTAACTGGAAAGACATCAGTCCAACTATCTTCGGTGCTATTTTTGAAAGCACCATGAATCCAGATACCCGTCGCTCTGGAGGCATGCACTATACGTCACAGGAAAATATCCACAAAGTAATTGATCCTCTCTTCTTAAGGGATTTAAAAGCAGAGTTCCAAAGAATTAAAAGTCTAAAGAGGGATGGAACTATCATCAACAGACTTAGGGAATTCCAAAAGAAATTAGGACAACTGAAGTTTTTAGATCCCGCCTGTGGAAGTGGCAACTTTTTAACCGAAACCTTCCTTTGTCTGCGTAAACTCGAAAATGACATCATGCGCGAAATCTACGGAGGGCAGCAGGCACTTCAGATTGAAGGCTTCGAGCATCCTATTTACGTCACTTTAGATCAGTTTTATGGCATTGAAATAAATGACTTTGCGGTTTCGGTAGCCCAGACAGCATTATGGATTGCCGATCTGCAGATGAAAAAAGAGACGGAGCTTATCATCAAGAAAAATCTAGATTATCTGCCTTTGGTGTCCTACAACAATATTCACTGTGCAAATGCCCTTAGAATTGATTGGAACGAGGTGGTACCGGCATCAGAGGTCTCATATATTATTGGAAATCCGCCTTTTTCAGGGAAAAAATATCAGACTTTGAGTCAGAAGGAAGATTTAGAATTTGTATTTAAAAATGATACCAATAAATACGGAATTATGGACTATGTTTGCGGCTGGTTCCAAAAATCATCCCAAATGTCTCTTGAAAACACTAATATCAAGTCTGCATTGGTGGCGACAAACAGTATTACTCAAGGAGAGCTAGTCGGTGCATTATGGAACGTTCTTCTAAAATATGATGCACAGATTGACTTTGCCTATAAATCCTTTAGATGGGATAACGACGCGAATGAAAAAGCACACGTCCATGTAGTAATTGTGGGGTTTTCCCATTCAACAAGTAAAAAAAAGGATAAACTGCTTTTTTCTTCAGATGGAAATTACAGCATCTGTAAAAATATCAACGGTTACTTAAACAATGCAGTCAATATTGTCATCGAAAGCAGAAATAAACCTATTTCCGCGGATAAAGCCATGACAGACGGTAATGTTCCAATTGACGGTAATTTTCTGAAACTTGAGGAAGATGAATACCAGTTATTCAAGAAAAAAGAACCTCAGGCTCTTGAATACATCAAAAAACTAGTTGGCAGTGAAGAATATATCAATAATAAACCGCGTTATGTCTTATGGCTCGTAGATTGTCCTCCTGAAAAGTTAAGAAAAATGCCAATGACTATGGAGAGAGTAGAAAAGGTAAGAGCCTTCAGATTAAGTAGTAAAAGCGCTGTTCACTTAGCACCAACCTCAACAACGTTCAGAGACAAACGAAATCCTGGCTCCGCATTAGTTATTCCAAGAGTCTCGTCAGAGAGAAGAACTTATATTCCTATGGGATTTATTGATAAGGGAACAATTGCCTTAAATCAAGTCCTATTATTACCTTTAGCGAATATTTATGATTTTGGCATATTAACATCTATAGTTCATATGGCTTGGATGAGAGTTGTTGCCGGACGAATGGGAACAAGTTACCGTTATTCAAAGGACATAGTCTACAACGACTTTATCTGGCCTGAAGTAACTGACTCTCAAAAAGAGAGGATCACCAAAACTGCGCAGGCTATTCTTGACACTAGAAATCTATATCCTGATAGTTCTCTTGCAGATCTCTACGATCCTCTTACTATGCCAGAGGAATTACAAAAAGCACATACAGCCAACGACAAGGCAGTTCTTGACCTGTATGGTCTGTCGGCAGACGCCACTGAAGAAGAAATTGTCGCTCATCTTATGGATCTTTATAAGAAAAAGATCGACGAATTAGAACCAGAAAAGAAAACTGCAGATAACAAAAAAACAAGAAAAAGCAAAACCTCATTAAAGTCAGATACCGAAAAACAGGATGAAAACAAAGGACAACAGGCTAAATCTGAAAAAAATAATGACAACACCGTAAAATCAAACGAAAAAACTCCGCAGAATGAAAAGAAAAAAGAGCCGGTACAGACTTCATTATTAGATGATCTACTATAAGGAGAACAAGAAACTATGGATCAGCAGACATTTTCCAATTTAACCGATATTCCTTTGCCTCCAAATGCATTGGATACTCTCGAACAGGCGTCATACGTTTCTGCCCTGATTAAGTTTATTAACAATGCCCAGATGCCGACCACCATTGCTCTACAGGGAGAATGGGGAAGCGGCAAGACATCTCTTATGAATCAGATAGCAGGACAGCTCTGCCTTAATTACGAAACCATCTGTAAGTTCAGTGATGAGAACTATGTTGATTCGCGTTCTCAGGATGATTTCCCCTATCTTGGTGTATGGGTGAACACCTGGCAGTATTCTTTAATGAAGGATGAGCGAGAATCCCTAGTATCAATAGTTCAGGGCATAACCTCCCAGATCACGCAGCAGGTATCAATGTACCTTAAGGATAATGCAACCTCCAAAGTTATTTCCTCAAGACTTTTAGGGGCCTTAAGATTTGCGGCAGTTGCTACCACTAAAGTGGGATTAGGATTTGTAGGCGGCAATCCTAATTCTATTGATAATCTTATCAACGGAAGCAGTAATAATATCCCTGAACAGCATGATCCGGATTTCTTCAGAAATGAACTGCAGAAGGCTATCATTGATTTTAAACGTCAGATATCCGAATATCGTAAAACGCTAAAACAATCGTCCCCTTTCAAAGGTTTCATATTTTTCGTCGATGATCTGGACCGACTAGATCCTCCTGTGGCCGTTCAAATCTTATCCCTTATGAAAAATCTCTTTGAGGTCAATAACTGTATCTTTATTCTGGCTATTGACTATGAAGTGGTCATCAAGGGACTAGAAAAACGTTTTGGTAAAAAAACCGAAGAAAATGAACGCGAATACCGTTCCTTCTTTGACAAAATCATCCAGTTATCCTTCAGATTACCTGTCAGTCAGTACAAGATTGATAATTATTTAAAAGACGGCCTAAAAAACATCTGTTATACAGGTTCTAAGAGCGGTTCTGAGACCACTTTAAACGAGATTATTTCAGACTTAAATGCCATTACCATCGAGACCTGCGGTACCAATCCCCGCGCTATCAAAAGAATGCTTAATACTTTGTCCTTGGTAAAAGAAATCAGTGTTACCAAGATGAAAAAACTCTATGCTGAAAACACTGAGCTAAAATTTGATTTAAACCGCGATCCAGAAGACATCAAACTGTACTTAAAACTGCTTTTTGCCATGGTCTGTGCCCAGGTTTCATATCCTATACTGTATGAGAATCTGATTTCAGAACCCGACCTTTTTAAATGGACCTCTATAAGCAGCAATTCTATGGATGATGATGGAAGTGAGGATAGTTCCGCTGCCAAACCGATGTATCTTGATCCGTCTGATTTTATGCTCGAGTCCATTGTTTCCAAAGATATCTGGATGAGAAAGCGCATCAATAACATTGGCAGATACCTTGCCATGCTGGTTAAACTCATTGTGGACAACAAGAAACGCAAAGGTGATCCGAGCCTTGACACCACAGCAGATTACATATCTCTTATTACCGACTTTACTTCTGTCACCTCTGCAACCTCAGATGAAGATCAGAAACTGCGCCGTGATCAGGGGTCTTTAACTAAATTCATCAATGCCTTAAAAGAAGCAGGTTATGGCGATAAAATCAGAGACAATGCCAACAAGTTCATGGAAAGGTTCTTCCACTGTTATTCGCCTAAGAATCTAATCATAAATTATGACAGTGACAACCGTCTCATCAATATCTCATGTTCAACTCAAGGTAAGGCTATTGCCATGCTGTGTCAGATTGACTTTAGAGATAGACCAAAGGATAGAAAAGATAGGTTCATGATTTTCAATGAAACCGGCGGTTTCTTCTCGGTTGTAAATGAAGTTAAGAGAAGTACGCCAACACAGACTGAAGATCCTAACAACATTACGGATGAGAACATGAAATTTGTGTCGGATGAATACCTGCGTCTGACAGGATCAGTTCCTTTATCCTGGCAAAACATGAATTAGAGGGGTATTGCAAGATGTCTTTAGTACTTAATAAGCTTTCAAAGGCCTGTGCCTTTGTAATCTTTGCCGATGAAAAGATTGAACAGATAGAAATTGAAACTGCTAAAACCATTTTTAAGAAATATCATCTTGATGCCGATTCTGGAGAAAAACTTATAAAGCAGTATCTCAATGAGTTTATTGACGAGGGTGATACACCAAATGAGGAAGAAACAGATTTTGATTTAGGTGACCTGACTCTGGATGGCATTGATAGTTTTGAGGTTTTAAAAGATTTAGCCCACATTATGGTTGCCGACGGACAAATTTGTTTTGCAGAAGTTGAGATTGTGCATATGCTTACAAAAGCCTTTGGCCTTGATGCCATCTTCGCAAGCCTAGCCATACTTGATGCTGTAAAGCATCAAGATTCACTGAAAATCAGTCTGGAGTAGCGCCATGAGTAAAATCCCTTTTCTGTACAAGTTTGCCAAAGAACTTAATGAATCATCCCCTGATGAACCAAAACTGCATTTTGATGAGAAAATGCAGGTTAATCTGTTTGAAGACGGAACTCTGTCATGGTTTGGTACGAGTAAAAAAGTTTACACAAACTGCTGCACCCCTGGTCATATTGTGCCTGCGCACTATACTTCATCCAATAAATATGTACTGGCAAAGCATGTTAGAACCAAAACAGATCGCCGCGTCGGAAGATAATTTTTTTCTATGAAGGACTCTATCGCAAGAAAATCTAAGGAAGAATGCCCAAGAATGACTCTGCTTTCAGATGAGGAATTAAAGACTCTTAGGATGATACAGTCGCAAGTAGCCATGAGAAAAGAAGAATGTGCCGGGACTGTATTTAAAGACGGGACCTATTCTTTGCACCAAGGCTCCCTTAATAGTGTCAGAGTAGACTCAAAAGGAGTACTTATCTGGCATTCTCATCCTAATGGGACGCTTTATTTTTCTTTGCAAGACTGGCTTTGTTTTTTTTATGCACAGGTAAATCTTGCGGCAGTGGTAACGAGTAATGGCGTGCTTATTCTGAAAAAAACAGAAATCCATAGAAAGTTACACGCTCTTTTAATTCAAGAGCTGTCATATTTTCAGGGATATTCTTCCATTGTCATCTACAGAATGCTCAGGATCATCGAGAACTTCTTTGGTGTCGATTTGTCCTTGATGCATGAGAAGG
This sequence comes from uncultured Succinivibrio sp., assembly GCA_902772715.1. Lineage (GTDB taxonomy): Bacteria > Pseudomonadota > Gammaproteobacteria > Enterobacterales > Succinivibrionaceae > Succinivibrio. The sequence goes on along the minus strand of CACYBT010000372.1, from coordinate 1,047 downwards.
AACTTGCCGCCTGTTTTCAAACAGATGTAGAAATCCTGCCATCTTCACAGGATTGCACAAGTTAAATATCATCAAAAAATTTTTTTTACAAGAGGTTAATATGAAAAATATTGGTTTAACCGATTCCCCTGCTACCCAGGATCAGTTCGGAATTGACAGGTATATCGACGGACTTTCAAAATTTATCCAAAATTGTGAAACACCAATGACCATTTCCATTCAGGGCTCATGGGGCAGTGGTAAAACCAGTATTATGACCATGATCCAGGACAGAATAAAAGACAGAGTTATTCCTGTTTTCTTTAATACCTGGCAGTTTTCACAGTTCTCTTTAGGTAATGCCCTGCCTATTTCCATGATCAAGGTCTTTATTGACAAAATCGCTGGAGAAACACAGGAATCTAAGGGTGAATTCTTTAAAAGGATCATGAAGAAAACCAAAAAACCCGTGGGAGCTGTTTTAAATGTACTGGCAAGATCTATATCAGGAGGACTAATTGATAATATTATTTCAAGTAAAGACCTTGAAAATAATGACAAACCGCTCGGTGAAATGGAATTTGCCAACGCCATCAGCAATCTTCATGAAATTCTGCAGGAAACCATCATAGAGGCCTGTGAAAATGAACATAAAGACCGCGTAGTGGTTTTTATAGATGATCTTGACCGTCTGGTTCCGGGCAAAGCCATGGAGTTACTGGAAGTTTTAAAGATTTTCTTTGACTGCTCACATTGTGTATTTGTGCTCGCTATAGACTACGATGTGGTAATAAGAGGTGCTGCTGAAAAATACGGATTTAAATTAAACGACAAAAAGGAAGCGGAAAAAGGACGCGCCTTCTTTGACAAGATTATCCAGGTTCCATTTAAGATGCCGGTGGTTGAATATGATATCAAGTCCTATCTTGAAGAAGGCCTTAAGAAAATCAATGTCATTCCCAATGATCAAGATCTGCCTAAATACCAGCGTCTGTGTGCCCTCTCCCTTGGCACCAATCCTAGGGGACTTAAGAGACTTTTAAATGCCTTTTTGCTGTTAAACACGGT
>CACYBT010000371.1 GCA_902772715.1 uncultured Succinivibrio sp. | reverse complement strand
CTGTTCATCCAGACAACATTACCATCATATACAATGGCTAATGAAATCGTCAAAATAGCACAAAAAGGGAACATCCCTACTGCCAGAAATTTATAAACACCTCTAATAAAACCACCTTTAGGAAATAAACTTATTCTTTGCCACATTACATAAAAGACGAAGAAAATAATTGAAAGTCCCATAACAAACTCTGTATTTCTTGTATGAGTAAACAGAATCTGAAAATAAATTAACAATGCTAAAACGCCAACGCTTATAAAAAAATAAGTTTTCTTTAAAAGACAGAAAAGAGTAAGGCATAAGAACAACATTTCAGCAGCATAATCAGTTGGATATACCATACCAAATGAATGTCGGTAAAAAGAAATTCCCTCTTTATGCACGAAATAAACAAGATCTGGTAATGTTCCCGTCAGCATTAGCACATTTGTGGCCACAAAAAGTAATCCTACAGAAAAAAGAAAGGCTTTTAATATTATTTTGTGAGATACACCAAAACACATTACACTCAAACAGGCCACCTCAAACAGAAGCCTAAATTGAGGAACTTTGGTATAACTTATAAAAGTGCAAAGAAGAATTGCCAGAGCAGAGATAAAACACTTATAACTCTTACAAACAAGCATTCTTACAAGACTAATAAAAGCCAAAATAACGCACAAATGGGAAGAAACAAAAGACAGATTATGCAAATGCTCAAGCCTTAAAAAAGTACCGATTTGCATATACAAATAAGAAAAATATAAATACAGACACAAAAAAACTGATAGGCTGTATAATCTCTTTCCCTTAAATAGAACATTAAATAAATACGCTATCACATCACGTAATGTCAGTGCACCCAAAAACTCTGAGAGAGCGCAATATGTTATATGAACAGTATTTTTTAAAGAGACAAAAGTATTAGCAAAAAAATTTTTTAAACCACAAACCATAACATTAGTCTCTCATAAATACTCATAAAAAACGATAATACTGCGGTAGGATTGTCATCTTAACCAAACCATGGCATTAAAGGAATCAAACAAAAAAGGTCTATACCTTATCTTACTCAATATTAAACAGCATTTACTCCTGAATAGGATTCCCATTTTCATCAATTTTCATGGATTTGGCAGTCCCCAGATTCTCATCCTTGGTCTCTTCAGTAATAGGTTTACCATCCTCGCCAATAGAGGCTGCCGCACCTCCTGGAGTAAACAACCGTACCGGAGGTTTTTCATTCTCTGAGGCTGCCTCATCCGTTTTAGGTTCTTCAGTTTTAGGAGGATCAGCCTTAGGAGGCTCTGGTTTTGGCGCCTCATCTTTGGTCTCATCCTGACTGTTATCCAATCCATCAGAGCCCTCTTTCTTAGGCTTTAAAGAATAATCCTTGGGGGCGGCATCCTTAGGTTCAATACTGGTGTAATCAGGCAGCAGAGTAACCTTGCCCCGATGGTCTTTAACAAGTTTTGAGAGGGTCTTGCAGTCTTCAAGAACTATCTTTGAAATATCAAAAAATCCGGTGAGTGGGATCTTATAGACACGAGGAACACCATTCTCTCCCTGTAGAATGGCCATGGTTAGCTCCCCGCCTTCACTTAACTGTAAAAACAGATCGTTAAGTTTCTTTTCCTGGATTTTGGTTAAAGGCGTGAAAACAATTCTTGAAGGCGGCATAACCTCGCCGCGCAGTGAGTATTCCTGTCCATTGTCAACCAGGAATCTTGCAAAGACATAACCGCGACTCTGTTCTTTTATGCCGATATCTAAGGAGGAAACATCAAGTTCAAAGGCTGGGGTGGAACTTTGGTACATGCACCCTACCTTAAAGGTATAACGCTTAAGCAGAGACTCATCCACCTTAAAGATGGCATGACGGTGCATGATATTCCGGTCCTGCTTTAAGATTTTGGCGGGCGTACCTTTGGTGAAGTAGTAATCAGGATCTTCTAAAAGACGCCATACATAGGATGAGGAGATGCCCCATCCTGAAATCATCGACGCTTTGGCACATGGTAAAACACATAGTATCAAAGCATACAGTATGGCCGCTGTCTTTTTCATAGAGACCATTTAGTAAAGAATGCGGCACTTTAAGGTACCATTGATTTCTTTTAACAAAGGTACCACGGATTTAGGATCGTCACTGTGAATATCCATCACCACATAACCGATATCCATAGT
>CACYBT010000370.1 GCA_902772715.1 uncultured Succinivibrio sp. | reverse complement strand
GAATAAAATTATTTTTTACTTCCTTTTGCTGTTTTAGAGGCTGAATTTGTTTTCCTGGTAGCTGTTTTCCTAGCAGTAGTCGTTTTCTTAGCAGTAGCCGTTTTCCTAGCAGCAGTCTTCTTTTGCGGTGTGACGGTATTATTTTCTTCCCATTTACCGGTATTCTCATTGTAAAAAGCAGTATAGCGGGTTGGTTTACCATCCATTACCGAAATAACATACTGTTTCTTGGTTTTTCTACTAAAGCGCACCTCGGTCTCGTTACCTTCAGGATCCTTTTCAGGAGCATCACACAAATAGTAGAACTTAGGAGAAATTCTGTCACGGAAACGTTTTAATTCACTAACCTTAGGAGGTCTGGTTTCACGTACCTTAGGGAAATTATGCGCAGCCAGAAATATTCCGGCAGCCCCATCACGTAGTACATAATGTGCCCCCTCAGCCTTACATAAGAGTTCAGGAAGATCGACTGCATCCTCACGTGGAGGTGCCACCTCGCCATTTTTTAGGATCTTGCGGGTATTACCACACTCGGCATTAGTACAGGCCATGTATTTACCAAAACGGCCTTCCTTTTGCACCATAGTAGATCCGCACTTGTCACATGGTATTTCCGGACCTTTTTCAAATTCTTTATCAAAATTGCCCTCTTCCAAAAGGTATCCCCCACAGTTGGGCGTGGAGCAAAGATGAAGCTTGTGGTGCTCATCAATCAAATAGGAGTCCATCACCGAATTGCATTTACTGCAACGTGGCCGCTCTCTTAAAAGCCGAGCCTCATCCTCTTCTGTAATCTTAACATTGGTTTTAGATTCAAGACCAAGTGCTCTAAGATTCATGGTTTTGTGACAGCGCTCAGCCGTTTTAACATCCTTATCATAATAGCCAAGACAGGAAAGAAATAGCCCATTTTTACCGGACTGTACCGCCATATGATATTTACCGCACTGTGGACACATCATCTCATTCAAAGTAAGTGGTGCATTCTCTGGCATACCGCCTTTATCGGCAGTCAAACTGGCCTTTTCCACCTCATCTTCAAAGCCATTATAGAAATCATCAAGACTCTTGATCCAGTTTAATTTGCCGTTGGCAATCTCATCTAAAGAGTTCTCCATAGAGGCCGTAAATTTCTTGTCCATGAGCTCTTTAAAACTAAAACGCAGCCTGTCGGTAACCACTTCCCCCATGCGCTCAGCATAAAAACGTCCGTTCTTTAGGGCCACATAACCACGTTCCTGTATTGTGGAAATAATGGAAGCATAGGTTGAAGGACGACCAATCCCTTCCTTTTCAAGTTCCTTTACCAAGGAGGCTTCCGAAAAACGGGCTGTAGGCTGGGTAAAATGCTGTGACGGCATGAGATCTAAAAGAGTAAGTGCCTGTCCTTCCTCTAAGGCTGGCAGTAATACCTCTTCATTGCTTTTTGAAGGCAGCACTCTTTTAAAACCATCAAACACAATATGCTTGCCAGTTAAACGGAAACCGTAATCACCGGCACTGATGACCACACTGGTGGTTTCGTACTGCTGAGGCGTCATCTGAGAAGCAAGATAGCGAGCCATAATGAGATTATAGAGTTTCTTCCCATCGGCATCTATTGAGGCAGGAAGTGCATCATAAGGATGAGAAGGTCTTATGGCCTCGTGAGCCTCCTGAGCAGATTCCTTAGACTGATAGTAATTAGGTTTTTGTGGAAGATAGGCATCACCATACTGTTTACTGATGATATCCCGCGCAGCGGCAATTGCCTCATTCGACAGATTGACACTGTCAGTACGCATATAGGTAATAAGTCCCTGCTCATAAAGTCTTTGGGCAACTATCATGGTCTTACGCACCGAAAACCCAAGACGGCCAGAGGCTACCTGCTGCAAGGTAGAAGTTGTGAAAGGAGGCTGGGCATGCTGCGTTCCCTTGCGTTTTTCAACACTAAAAACGCTATAGGCAAGTTTCTTTAGGGTATTGACGCACCCGTTTGCATCCTTACTATTGCCCAAAGCAATCTTTTTTCCTTTAAAAGTACTAAGTGATGCCTTAAAATCTTCGTTACCTGCAGTTTTTAAGAGGGCATCAATATTCCAGTACTCTTCAGGAATAAAGGCTCTGATCTCACGTTCTCTATCAACAATTAGTTCAACAGCCACAGACTGTACCCGCCCTGCAGACAGTCCCCGCGCTACTTTCTTCCACAGGATCGGCGACACCATAAACCCAACCACACGATCCAAAAAACGCCTGGTCTGCTGGGCATTAACGAGATCCATATTTACTTTGCCAGGGTTTTCAAAAGCCTTGGCTATGGCATTTTTGGTAATTTCAGGATATTTAACCCTTAAGTACTTATCCTTGCTGCCTCCCAGAACCTCCATAAGGTGCCAGGCAATGGCCTCTCCCTCACGGTCAAGATCGGTTGCAAGATATACGGTATCAGCATCCTTGGCAAGTTTTCTTAATTCACTGACAACCTTCACCTTATCCGGCATAATCTGGTAATTTGCCTTCCAGCCGTGTTTAGGATCAACTCCCATATTGCGCACTAAAGTCTCTTCCTTAGTAGACTTTTTAGTGCCTTTTTTTTCTGTAGACTTGTTTTTAGTGGTTTCTGCAGACAAATCACGAATATGACCAACACTGGCTTTCACTACATAATCATCACCAAGGTAGCGATTGATAATCGTGGCTTTAGATGGAGACTCTACAATAACTAATGATTTGCCCATTTTTTACCTTAAATTCTTCAAAGGCTGGACTAATAGCCCTGTGCCCTTTTTTTTATTTAATAAACCTAAAAGCACTGTCAGATTCTTCCAGTCTACTGCTAAGATCCTTTGAAAAAAACTGCATATAGAATAATCTTTCGAGTAAAGATTTCAATGATTTTTTTTCTTTATGCTCTATGCTGATCTTTATAGCACAAACTTTAGTAATTTCTAGTATATTTTTCAAATATCCATCAAAAGTGTTTATTTCATCAACCAATCCCAGCTCAAAAGCATCTTTGGCAAGCCAGAATTCTCCTGTGGCAATCTGATCCATATCAAGATGCGGACGGTATTTTAAGACCTGCTCCTTGAAACGAAAATGAATGGCCTCCAACTCCTTTTGGAACTTTTCTCTTCCTTCTTTTGTATTTTCTCCAAAAATGGTCAGTGTACGTTTATACTTGCCCGCAGTTATCTGTTCATAATCCACATCGTATTTTTTCAAGACCTTGTTGAAATTAGGCATATTTGCCACCACCCCTATTGAGCCCACATAGGCAAAAGGAGCAGCCACTATCTTATGAGCCACACAAGACATCAGATAACCGCCTGAGGCGGCAACATTATCCACACACACGGTTAATCTAATACCTTTTGAGCGTATTCTCTCAAGTGTACTTGAGGCCAGTCCATATCCGTTGACCACACCGCCTGGTGAATCAAGATTGAGGATAACTTCATCCTTGTCATCGGCAATATCCAAAATGGCATTAACCTTTAAGGCCAGATCATTACAGCCTGAGGCTTTAGTATCCCCATCAAAATCAATAACAAAAACCCGATTCGGACAGAATTTCCCTTGATCTTCAAGTTCTTTAATACGCTTGGCTCTCTTCGCACGCTCTTCTTTATCAGCGCCTTTAAGAGTCTTTTCCTGTTCTTTTTTCTTTTTTTTCTTTTCCTTGTCGTCTAAAGTACAGTCGTATTCTTCAACAGCATCTTTAATCTTCTTTTCTCTTTTTTGAGCACCGGCCATAAGATCCTGAAATTTAAAACGTGCATCAGAGCCGTCATCCTCAGCATCATCACTCTTTATGGCCTTAATCATCAGCAGAATAAAAATAACTGCGGCTACAAAAATAAGTGCCCCTATCAGTGTTTTTGATGTAAAAAGACCAACATCATACAAAAACTGCATTATATTTACCCTTTATAATCCCAAAAAAACATTTAAAGTCTTTAAATTATAGAAAATTTTAAGAAAATTACCAACTTCAAAAAAGGATTAACCATAGTATCTTATTTCTTGAGAAGTCTTATCCCATCATGGCTAATCTCAATGAGACGTCTCTTGTAAAGATTACCAATGGCTTTTTTAAACTTTCCTTTTGACATATGAAGATAATCTTCTATTTCATCGGGAGCGGATTTATCGTTAAAAGGCAAAAATCCCCCTGCAGTATTCAGCATGGCTAAAAGCTCAGAGGCCGCGTGTTCGATACCACTTGCTCCCATCTCACTTAATGTGACATCAAGTTTATTGTCATCACGTACCTTGCTGATATAGCCCTTTAATCTTTTGCCAAATTTTATAGGTGTACGCACTTCATCCTTGTACAAAAGTCCATAATGTCTGTCATTGACAACCACCCGATAACCTAAAGGGGTATGACCAATAGCAACCACTGTAACCTCCTCACCCTTTTTATAGGTATGAGGCTCCACAAGATCAGAAAAATAATGCATATATTTCTGTGTGGCATACAGACGGTCATAATCATCCTTGGCCACATAAACAATAATTTCCTGGCCGAGACAAATATTCTGCCGCTGTTCTGAAACCGGCAGCACGAGTTCCTTGGGGATCCCCAAATCAAGATAGCAGGTACCATTCTCAATGGCATTCACCCTTAATCTGCCAAGCATGCCAAGTTCTAAATAAGGATGACGGGCAGTGGCTAGAATACGTGTGCCATCGTTATATAAAAAAACTCTGAGCAAATCACCAATTTTGAGGGTTAAAGGCAACTGACTTTTAGGAATAAAAAGTTCCCCATAGTCTTTAGCATCTACAAAGGCTCCCTGTTCAGTGATGTTTAAGACCTCAAGTTCTATCATTTTGCCTAAAAGTGGAGTGTCTGTCATAATTAACCTTAGAAAAAAACTAGTTCAGCGAAAAAACGCCTTTTAAAACAAGAAAAAAGCCACTCTTAAAAAAAGAATGGCTCCATAATTTTAGCGATTAAAATTAATTAAATACGCTGAAAATCAATATGAATGATACGCTCAGAAACAGGATGACGCTGGATATCCACTGGTTTCACTTTGATGGTCTGTCCTTCAAAATTCAGTTCTAATTCTTTGAAGAACTCATCTTTTAAAGTAGCGTTAATCAGTTTCTTCTCATCAAGAGTAATTGAAACTGCATCCTTACCCTGTCCAATGATAATTGCAGGGATTAAAAACTCACGACGTAGGCGGCGGCTCGCACCTCTCCCTAAATCCTTACGTGAAGTAGCATCTAATGTAATTGCCATTTTTACTATTCCAATAATATTTAAAAACTAAAAAAAGGCTGTTAAATGCGACCATAAAACAGCGAATGTGATTATATACCAAAAATAATTCTTTTTAAAATTTTTATTATATTTATTTCATGATAATTGTTACTATTCACGGTCTTTTAAGAGAATTAAACAATTTTACTCAAAATTAATGGCTATTTTCTTCTTATGTTGAGCAAAACATAATGCAATGGGACTTTTGTTAATGTTCCTTGTCTGCAAGATTACCCAGGGAGATAATCTCACAGGATTTTTTGGCAAAACCAATACCGATGCCATAGACTTTTTTATAGCGTTTTCCGATAAATTTTGCG
>CACYBT010000369.1 GCA_902772715.1 uncultured Succinivibrio sp. | reverse complement strand
GGTGAGGAAGGTGCTGCTGACATACTCCAATTCCTCTGCTATCTGGCGATAAGCCTCTGCTCTACCCTCCTGCTCCTTCAGGAAGCATTTCACAGCGTGCAGTTTCCCAGTCTGCTCGTCCTTCATCTTAAACACCACAGCGAAGCCGCCGCTCGACATCACAGGCTCGCCATCCTCTCCCAATACAGGGCGAAGATGTTTCAACTGATCGAAATTGTCTTCTGCTGCCTTAATGGCCTCTATATATTCTGATATCAAAGGATAATTCATAAAGATTTATATTAATAGAGAATTGACTCTTATTTTCGATATTTATAAAATGCATATACTGTTTGCCATAAGCCATAGGTTATTAAAACTTTAGCAATAAATAATATGATATAGCCACATGGTGTCAAATTATAAGAAATCTTATCCGTTATACCTGTTAAATTGAAAATATCAAGTAATGATAAATATCCCTTTGCAACTTCTCCGAAACCATTAAATCGTGGATCAAAAACAAAAAAAGGTTCTTCCATTCCAAAATAGTTAAGAATAACATATGAGAATAGAGTTATATTGAGGGTAAAAAAAACGGCTCGAAGCCAACTTCGATTGAAATCATTAGAGTACTTATTAAGCCACAGAATGATTCCTTCTTCCGATGTAAAAGAAGGTATAAACAGAAAGATTGGCTCCCATAACAGATGATACACAAAATGACGAAAACTATGTTTCTTTTTTATGGGGGACTCAATAGAACTTGCCCATTTCCTATATGTGTTGACTGCTTTTTCTTTTATTCGCGCATCAAAAACTTCTGCGATATACTTTTCCGAATATACAATGTCATTCCTTTTTAGGGCCCCATCTCTAAGTATTCTTGCTGCATCATATTTTAATTGATTGTAAGAAAAAACAAATTCACGAGTTCTCCCAACTGCAGAATTTGCTATACCAAAAATATTCAAATGACAATATTCAAGAACTAAATCACCTTTTATTTCCCCACCATTAATGTATATTGATCCCAAATTTAGCAAAGATTGACCCTTGTTTTCATCAAGTCCACTATTTACTTTCCGAAATATACAATTCTGTTTAAAGTTACAAGACAAATCAATATTCCCATCTAACATAATTAAATTATTCATCATAAAATCTCCGAGGATTTCCGATTCCTCTCCACTCATAAGAAACTCAGAAATCTTATTTGTCATCGTTAGATTAGAAATAGTTAAATTACCTCTGAAGGAAGTGTTATCAAAATGAACTGTAACAGGAGAAAATGATGAAACCTTTGAAAAATTCAGCTCTATATCCTCTTGAATAATACTATCATTAATTGTAAGATTCATGATAGAAGATTCCATGAAAGATATATATAAGATACATGATTGGATGCATAGTGAATCTATATATGAGTTCCTTATCTGGAATTTTATGCTTGCGTCTTTAACACCTAAAGAGGAGACTCTGACGCCCTTACATTTGACATTGTCAAAAATCAAAGAACAAGTTAGAGTCGACATGTCTCCTTCTTCAGTCTTATCATAAAAGCCTGCATCAACAAGCATTTGATGAAGATTTACTTCAAAAGGTAATTCTATATCCTTTATCACAACATCATCTTTTTTGTTCATATTTTTCACTTGTTTTACAAGTTGTTCATATGAAACTATAACGTTGACAGTTTTATCGTTCCTTTTCATATTCCATTGGTTACATTATCATCTCTCGACTAATAAATTCCTACTATATGGGAACTGTTTTAGAAACCTATTTTTGGATCCTTGTGGGATTATTACTCTCTTGATAAACTTACAACCATCAATGTAACTTTTATCAATTTGAATGTCAGGATTTTCTATTAATATTTCTTCTAAGAATGAACAATAATGAAAAGCCCATTTTCCAATACTCTTGACAGAATATGGAATAGTGATTTTTTCTAATGTCTTACACAACGAAAATGCTTCATTGCCAATTCTATTTACAGAATCAGGGAGCAAGACCTCCCTCATGGATTCACATCCACAAAATGCTCCATCTCCTATTTCCACTATAGAGTCTGGCAACTTAACTTCTTTTAAAGATTCACAAAAAGAAAAAGTATTCGCTTTAATCTCAGTTGTTTTGTTTGGTAACGAAATCTGACATATTGATTTGCAGCCACTAAATGTTCCAATCCCTATTGACCCTATTTTCGATGGAAGGATGACCTGCACGAGAGAATCACATCCCCGAAAGGCAAAATCATCTATTTTTGTCACTGATTCAGGAAATGATATTTTTTCCAAACTCTTACAATCACAAAAAGCTCTGTTTTCAATTAAAGTAACCGAATTAGGAATCTTTACCACTTTTAGTGAAGAACATCCTTCAAAAGATCCTTCACCAATTTGTCTTAATCTATCAGATAATATTATTTGTCTAAGAGAAACACAACCAGAAAAAATATGATTTCCAATATAAGTCACAGAATTGGCAACTATAACTTGTGCAAGAGATTTACAACCAGAAAATGCATGGCTTCCAATATAACTGACTGATTCTGGAATTATAAGTTGTTTCAAAGATTCACAACGATAAAAAGCAGAATCATCTATCCATAATAAAGAATTAGGAAGTAAAACATACGATAGTAAAATACATTTCTCAAAAGCTTCTTTTCCGATATGTGTGACAGAATTTGGTATTATCAATTCTTGCAGTGATGAACAACCATAAAAACTTCTATCATCTATCTGTCTTACAGAGCTAGGAATATGTACACTCACCAAACTAATACAATCACGAAAGGCATCACGGCTAATTATACGAGTTCCCTCCATAATGGTATAATCTCTAATCCCTTTAGGAGCACTCAGCAAGATTTCTTTATCTTCACTATACTTAACACCTAATTCATCAATTATAGCATTATTCAAATATTCTTCTGATGTTGTATCGTTGTCTATTTCTACTAATAAATCTATATATTTACTCAATAATTGTTCAAATCGTTTTCTTTCTCCCTTAGAGATATATATTGAAGTCAAATTAAGACAACCATCAAAAGCAGATTCCGCAATCTGTTGGACACTATTAGGTATTGTTATTGAATACAAGTTTATACATCCAAGAAAAGCAGACTCACCAATTTGGGTTATTGAATCTGGTATAATTGTTGTAACACATCCCAAAATCAAAGTGTTGGTGGCCGTATAAATTATAGCATTGCACTTTTCACGAGAATCATATACAGTGTTATCATCATCAACAACTATAGAGGTTAGCTTTTCGCAACGTGCAAACGCAGAATTCTCTATCACTTTTACATTACAAGGAATGAATATAGATTCTAATTTACAACACCCTAAAAATGCTTTGGTCCCAATCCTTCTTACATTATTCGGGATCCTTATTGATTGTAAATTATAACACCAGCAAAAAGTTAAATCCGCTATTTCTTCAATATCTTTTGGTAAAGAAATTGAAGATAAGTTTGAACATCCGGAAAAAGCCCCTGCTTTAATTATTTTCACATTGTTAGGAATCACAACTGATGATAAGGAAGTACAATCTGCAAATGCTGATGAACCAATGTTTTTTGTTTTATTTGGAATAGTGACAGAATTCAAATTGGAACATCCATAAAATGCAGAATCCTCAATTGCTAATAACTTACTTGATAACTTTAATGAACTCAAATCACGACATCCCTCAAATGCCGAAGATGCAATTTGCAAAATATCTTCATGCATTTTTACATCGGTTAAGTGTTCGCACCCACTGAATAGCTTGTCACTGATGATCGTTATACGTGATGGTATAGAAATCGATTTTAAGCTCTCACATCCTTCAAAGACGGAGTTTCCCAACTCTTCAACTGTATATGGAATCTTTATAGTCTTTAAAAATTTACAATCTTTAAATGCATTTGTGCCAAATTTGACAACTCCCTCAGGAATTATGATAGAGCCTAAATAGCAAATGCTTTTTTCTAATTCTCCTACGTAACCAGATGGAACAGTAAAATGATTGCTTTCTCTATAAATATAATATGTAGATTGATATGGTGCAAAAGCATTATTACATATAACTTTTGTTCCTTTATAGATTTTATGTATTTGGTTTACCCCAATACGAGAATTTCTTGAATAGTAATGAGCCATCAATAGACGCTTTTTATCAGAACTGTAAATAAACTCATTTTTATCTTTCCATATCTTATTAAATTTTAAATCATCTTCTGTCACTTCTGAAGAAAATGTCTCTTCTTCGCAGTACTGTGACAGGTTAGGCTTAGAAATACCGAAAAGGCGGAAAGAATCTCGAGAAAGATTATTTGGGGTGGCTGTTAGTTGTAAAAGTGATTGAAGTGTTACAATTTCTGCATCTTGCATTAATGGTTTAAGGGCATCCATGACTTTACTATCTGACAGATTGCGATAATCTTTTTCTGAGAACAGCAGACGATCTGAGGCGCCATATTCTTCCAAAAGTGAAGGCTGGAGGGCGATGGCTTTCAGGGAAAGGAGGATGCTGGCAAGTGAGAAATCATCGATATGATCATCGAAGACTTCTTCTGTTCTGCCAGGATGGCGGAAGTCTGGACTGCCTAATTCTCTTGCCTTCTGGCCTTTCATCGCTGGCACATACATGCCATCGTAATCTACCAAAACCAGCGTGCCATCTTC
>CACYBT010000368.1 GCA_902772715.1 uncultured Succinivibrio sp. | reverse complement strand
GATTTTGTCTAGTTATCTCTTTTAGGCGGGAATTTTTGTCACATTTTTGAGGAGTTTTTCTTAAAATGTGATCTTCTCTTAAGGCTTAAATTTTAAAAAGTCTCCTGTCTGTTGTATATTGTAGAATTAAGAATGTGTCTTACTTAAGTTTAGGAGAGCCTTATGAAACGCTCACATATCAATTCTGTCATCAAAGATATGGAAAAACTCCTTGAAGACTGCCATTTTTATCTGCCTCCTTTTGCGTCCTGGCATCAGCAGGATTTTCTTGAAAATAAGGATTGTGCCAGGGAAATTTTTGATAATCGTCTAGGTTGGGATATAACGGACTATGGCACCGGCAGATTCATGGAATGTGGTTTTGCTCTTTTTACAATACGCAATGGCAATGTTAAATCCCCTCAAAAGTATCCTAAAACCTATGCCGAGAAAGTGCTGATGCTCTATCCTTCGCAGTTTGCTCCCACCCATTACCATGTCAATAAAATGGAGGATATCATCAACCGCGGCGGCAATGATGTCTATATTGGTGTGTGGAATGGGGATGCAAGCGGACATCTTCTTGATAGCGATGTGATTGTAAGTCTTGATGGAGTGAGAAAAACCTTTAAGGCCGGGAGCAGTATTCTGCTGCATCCTGGTGAAAGCATCACCATAACTCCTTATCTTTATCACAATTTTACGGCTAAAGATACCGGAGGCCCAGTACTTTTAGGTGAAGTATCCATGTGCAATGATGATGAGCATGATAATTATTTTTACGAGCCTATAGGTCGTTTCCCTGAAATTGAGGAGGATGAGGAAGCCTATCGGGTGCTGTGTTTTGAATATGATAATATCTTGAAGAACTAATGCTTGTGTGGTGAATTATGATGAGAAACAAGAGCATTCTTTTGAGGAACGGTTTTTATGTCATGCTAGGCCTTGGTCTTTGTATGTCTGTTCATGCTGCACCTCCTGGTAGTCAATCTGCTATTATGGATGATATGACTGCCTGCAGTCTTGGTAATGCCGAATCGTGTAATCGTGCCGGAATCATGCTCACCTCGCTTGGGCGCTACAGGGAGGCGCTTTCCTGTTATGAACATTCCTGCAATTTTAATAACGGTGCCGGCTGTTCCTGGCTTGCCTATATGTATGCCAATGGCAACGGGGGTGCCGATAAAGATCTGGAAAAGGCCAAAAAGCTGTATAAAAAGGCCTGTACTTTACAGTATGGCCAAGCCTGCTATTCCTTAGGCGAACTGTATGAAAATGACGAGAAAGTTGAATACAAGTTATCGGAGATCCTTGAGCTTTATGAAAAATCCTGTACTCTTGGGTATTCGTTTGGATGTTCCTCACTAGGTTATATGTATGCGCATGGTACAGAAAAGTCTCCTCCTGAACCACGTACTGCAGCTTTTTTCTATGCCAAGGCCTGTGACCTTTTGGATGGTCTTGGCTGTGTCAATGCCGGCCTCATCTATGCTGATAAAGATGAAAAGAAAAAAGCCGACTATGAAAAATCTGCAGAATATTACCGTAAGGCCTGTAATCTCTTTGTGGGCAGCGGCTGTTCAAATCTTGGCTATTATTATGAGGTCGGATTAGGGGTTGCTCAGGATGGCAATATGGCTGTTTTTAACTATGAAAGGGGCTGTGAATTAGATGAGATTTTAGGCTGCTATAATGCCGCGCTGCTCTATGAAAAGGGTGAGATTGTGCAGCAGGATGTTAAAAAAGCACGGGAACTTTACAATCTTGGCTGTATCTTAGGTGATGAGGAAAGTTGCCTCTCCCACGATAAACTCAAAATTGTTCATTTACATAAAAAATAGCCAAAATAAATTACAGGAGGCTGGCTAAAAAAGTGTGTCAGCCTTTTTTTATTTATGGTACACAGAGATTTTCTTTCTTTTGATTTGAATTTAAAAATTGCTGATTTAAATTTTCAGATCTCCATCCTTAACCCAGCCGATACGGCGTAGTACCATATTGATAAGTGGGCAGATAATTGCCGGCAGGATAAAGGAAATCATGATAAGCCCCAGCCAGTCAAATGAGGTGATAGCCTCTTTTGTACCCTGATCGAGATCATTTACCCAGCCGCTATAGACTCCTAATTGACCAACAAAACCGCAGGTACCCATTCCTGAGGATACGGCAGCGCCATTCATTTTAAGTGCAAAAAAACAGGTGGCTATAGGGCCGGTAATTGCCGAAGTTAAAATGGGCGCAATCCAGATCCTCGGATTTTTGACAATATTGCTTAACTGCAGCATGGAGGTGCCTATTCCCTGTGATACCAGACCTCCGACACCATTTTCGCGATAGGACATAACGGCAAAACCCACCATCTGGGCACAGCATCCTGCCACTGCAGCACCACCAGCAAGACCAGTGAGCCCTAAAGCCGCACAAATAGCCGCCGAGGAAATTGGCAAGGTCAGGGCAATTCCTACCAGCACGCTTACCACAATACCCATAATAAAAGGCTGCAGCTCGGTGGCAAGCATAATGATATTACCTAAACTGATGGCTGCCTTGCCAATTGGTGGAGCAATGGCCAAAGAAAGAGCCACTCCTACAAAGACCGTGACAAACGGGGTGACCAGCAGATCGATTTTAGTCTCTTTAGATACGGCCTTTCCACATTCTGCAGCCATTATGGCTATGATTAGGACAGCCAGAGGTCCTCCGGCTCCGCCTAAACCATTAGCCGCAGCACCCACTACGGTAAGAGAGAAGAGTACCATGCGTGGACACTGTAAGGCACTGCCGATGGCAATGGCCATCGCCGGTCCTGACATCTTAACGGCAAAACCTCCGATGGTCACCAAAAGTTCAATAGAAAACTGTCGACCAAGGGTGGACATAATTGTCCCGATAAGCAGGGAACAGAAAAGTCCCTGCGCCATGGCGCCTAAGGCATCTATGGAATAACGGTTTAAGGATATTTCAATATTCTTGCGCTTAAGGAAGGCTTTTAAATGACTTTCATTGGTACTCATTATGGGATCCTTAT
>CACYBT010000367.1 GCA_902772715.1 uncultured Succinivibrio sp. | reverse complement strand
TCATTTAAAGTCTTTAAATCTTTTTTATCATTCTTTTTTGGTGATCTGATGTGATACATAAGATTACAACATACAAGACAGATAAGTATAAATTGAGAGATTTTGGGAGTGACACTTAAATTCTGGCTGTATTGTAGTTGGGTAAGATTGGATTTATCAAGAAGATTATTATCAAATTTTTTAAAAATAGGTAAAAGCAGTTTTAATTGTTGAAAATGAGTATCGATACTTTTGTGATCAGATATTAAAATACTTTTATTAGACAATTTCTTTAATAAATTGTTAATGCTAATAGATTCGAGTAAATCAGCCTTAATTTGAGCATCATTATTTTTATTTTCAGTGCACTGACATAATTGTGTTAGATTAAAATTATTCATATCAGAAACGTTACTGTGTTTTAAAAACGCATTGTTATTTAAAACACAGTGATTTTCTAAGCCAGAAAAGAATAGTTTTTTAGCAATATTATGATTTTTATTATTTCTATACACTGTTTCTTTAAGTATATTTTTAAAATTATCAGAATTAAAAACAGTTACATCTGTCTTAACGTGATTTAAAGTATCTGTATAGGATAAAAGTCCTGATTTTATTATATTTGCGGATGTTGCAATATTCATCATCATTCAAGGTCTTATCAGTTCTGAATAAAATTTTTGAATATTCATTTAGCAACCTTAATGCCACAAATTAACTAATTGTTATCTAAAAGTTTTTTTATTTTAATTCTTATAAAAACGGCAATACTTGCCCCAAACGGCATAAGTGTCATGATTTAATCTAGTTTGTAACTTATATTTCCTATATAGTATGTTAAAACATATCAAATATCCTATTTAATTTGTCGCTAAATTACAAATTAGAGTAATCAGTAAGTGACAGACTGAATATGAAATCTTGTCAAACTAAAAAGGTATTGCCTCAAAAAATAACAAATTATAAAAGATAAGGATAGCTATTTTAATTTTTCTCTTTAAAAATACCTTTTAGAATTTTTATATCGAACTTCGCATAATTTATATTATGTTAAATTTTATTTAGAAGCCTGCAGCGTATCTAAAATAATGCAGTAGCCAGGCCCCATTTTTTTATTTGGCCTAACCTAACGGTTGAATCTAGAAATACTTTTACCTTAAGGTTTAAGATCTTCTGTAACCAGTTGCTCAGCACATTTTTCGGCACTTGCATAAGCAAAATACCAGGATCCCATACTGCCTAATTTTGCCGATCACATTTGAAAATTGTGCATGACTCATGCAGTTGCTTTGGATCCAGACTACCTCAGCATTTCTTATCAGAGCCTGATTAAAAGCATATTGATCAACATCGACAAATTTGGCATTTGGTAACATTGGTTTAATGGCTTTTAACCAAGAATCATGGCCGCCAAATATGACAGTTTTTTTCTGGTTGTATATGGATAACTATATGATTTCTCAAGAGTCTCCCTTCTGGCGATGGCATCTGGATTTTCATTTTGATTGAAGATAATCTCTCTTAGATCAGACAGTTCACGATGTTTCAGTCGAAAGGTTTTTAGTTCCTGCTCATATTTTTCTTTCTCGCTGAATAGTTCCTGTCTGCTGATTGCAAGTGACTTATTAAAGGCCTTAACATGCTGCTTTAAGGCTGAGATTTCTTCCTTTAAACTATTAACATCTTCCTCAGGCTCCTCATTTTTTACAGACTCATAATGATTAGACACCTTAAGATCTGGTCTTTCATTATTGTCACTTAAGCCCAGCACCCTCCCCCAGTAACCCTGGACTTTTGGAACAGACTGGGATTTTAATGTAGATGAAGTGTTAGTTAGCATGGTTATTTTTGATTTCAGAACTTACATTGAAGCCTTCATCCTTATCTTGATCTTCAGTTTCATCTATTGACTTCCTCCTCTTGCTTTAGCAAGAGGAGGAAGTCAACAAAGCCATCTTAGATACCAAGATATTGTTGTTGTAAAAGTTGATATGTATCTAATAACAAGGATTGATAAGCATTATTTCAATTAGGCTTAGTGTTTACAGTCTTTTAAGAGAATTAAACAAATTATCCTCAAAAATAAAGGCTGTTTTCTTCAGATGAGGCTTATGTTAATGTTGTGTAGTCTCATCAAGATTGCCAAGGGAGACAATCTCACAGGACTTTTTGGCAAAACCAATACCGATGCCATAGAC
>CACYBT010000366.1 GCA_902772715.1 uncultured Succinivibrio sp. | reverse complement strand
GTATTATTGACAATATTATTATTCTGTGATTTTCATAAAAATATAAAATGAAAATAATTGCAGAAATTTACTGATCACTCTCGGATAAGAAAATTGCAGAGGAACTTAAAAAAGGGGCAAATCCAAACGCAACCAAATATCTCTCAGGAAAAACAGAAAAAGCTATACAGCCTCCTCTGTGGTTATACATTTACAGAAAAGGAAACGATGCAAAACTATGGATAGTAAAGGCATTTGTCGAAGCCGGAGCTGATATTAATTACGTTTCACAGGAAAGTAAGAAGTCTCTTGCGGAATTTATTCTTCGCGAGAGTACTCCTGAAATAGCCGAGTACTTTTTTTCCTTAAAACCAGATATTTCCAATATAAGAGTTAAGCCAGAGTTTGGGTATAGCTGTGACTTGAAACAAGATTCGTCTGTTAATTTAGCAACTTATTTTGCTGACGTTATAGACAGTAAAAAGAAAGGTCTTGATCCAGAAGCATATCTTGGTGTTTATAAAAATATTCTTTCTCTGATCCCTGATATTAATAATAATGGCGGTCAGACGATGATGTGTCTGATTCGCACGACGGATTTTTCTTCACAGAGAGCATATCTTGATGCGCTTTTGAATGCCGGAGTATCTCCTGATTCAAAGGTTAACATAGTTGGAGGAGAACAGGGGCCATTACTTTTTTCTGCCTTACAGTACAATGATTACGAGCTTGTGAAAGCTTCAGTTGAGCATGGTGCTGATATTAAAGCTAAATATACCGAAAACAAGGAGGAGAAAACTCCTCTGATGTTCTACCTTGATAATCACACTAAAGGTCGTCATTTCATAGAACTATCAGAAGAACCTTTCAATATA
Organism: uncultured Succinivibrio sp.; assembly: GCA_902772715.1. Classification (GTDB taxonomy): domain Bacteria; phylum Pseudomonadota; class Gammaproteobacteria; order Enterobacterales; family Succinivibrionaceae; genus Succinivibrio. The sequence goes on along the minus strand of CACYBT010000366.1, from coordinate 3,477 downwards.
AATATTGTTAAAACTCTCGTAGATGCTGGAGCTGATCTTTACTATGAAACAGAAGATGGAAAGTATTCTGTCGCTTCTGATTTTATGGATATTGGTACAGAGGCATATGAATACTATCTGACGCTGAATCCTGATTTATCCAAATTTAAAAAGAATATGGCTGATAAGTGGCTTCATGTAGTCCGTAAGGACAAAGAAATTGGTAAGGCTAAAGCTTTTGAAATTTTTAAAAAACAAATTGAGTTAGGATGTTCTGCTAACTATGTTGACTATAAGACACCGATGATTGTTGAAGCTTATGACGTGGGGGGAATAGAATATTTAAGATATCTCTTGGATAAGGTTTCATTACAGGAAAACGATGAATTCAATACTGCCAGTGAACTTGTTATGAAAGCCCTGTCAAATAACGATATTGACGCAATCAAACTGATGGCGGAAAAGAAAGTTAACTTCAATTCTGTTTATAAGAGTGGTAATCCGGTTTTATTCAGGGCAATTGATGACAAGAAAATTTCATCTGCAAGTATTGATGCATTACTCGATTGCGGTGCGGACATAAATGCTGTCGATAATAAAGGTAAAACTCCACTTGTATATGCTATTACAGATAGAAGCTCTGATGATAGAACTGCAGTAATACAATCTCTTCTAAAGCATAAGGCAGATCCAAATGTTAAATACGGAAAATTTGAAAGAACTCCTTTAATGATTGAGGCCGCTGAATATGATGGTTCGGCAGAGGTTCTTGGACTTTTAGCAGATGCAGGAGCTGATGTAAATGCAGTAGATACTGACGGAGCAAGTGCTCTTGTCTTCGCTATAGGAAGAAAATCAATTCCAAAGGTTCAGATGCTTATTAATAAGGGCGGAGACATAAAAAAAGCTTTAAAAATTAAGGGATCTATGAAAATTAAAAAAGGCGATAAGACTGTTACTGAGGAAATGTCTTTGAAGGATATTCTCAAAGAAACTTATAAACAGGCAGAAGCAAAGGGAAAAATCTCTGAGGAAAGTAAGGCTTTCTACGATTTTATGAAGAAATATTTTTAAAGCCGTTTTTATAAAGTTATATGTAGCCTATGAAGAATTATGTCTCATTCATACTGGTTGTGACTGTCTTATCCATAAGTAGTGTTTGCTGTGCTGATGCATCAAAAGCGAAGCAAGAGCTTGTTGATGTTTCTGTTAATTTCAATGTTAAGGTCTATAAGAGCAAGATTCCTAAAGGTTTTGATCTGGTAAGCTTAAAGAGAACTTTATAAAGGCAAAAAAAAACTTGTAAAACTCCTGAATGCACTTCAGAACTTCTTGCTCTTCAGAAAAGCTGGATAGACAAAAGAGAAAAAACTGTTTCCTTTCTAAAAAGGTATATTGCGATCTATGGCTTTACTTCAGAGGCCCCTATGGAGTATGAACTCGAAGAACTGCAGATGCATAACAAGGTAATAAAGACCATTCAGGAATTTCTTGAAAGTGAAAATCAATAACATTCAAACCGAAAAGTTCCACTCTCTTGTAATACCTAATCCGACATCTCTCTAACAGCTTTTTTGGGGAAGATCTGAATTTTATTTTTCTTCGGCAGATCTATCCTATCTTTATTTTTTACTCTATTAATGAGATATTGATCTTGTTTTGTTTTCCTCAAATTTTGAGTTAAATCATAAAAATGCTCATTAAAAACTTTTAATTCTTTAATTTTAGATAACTGTCTCATTCCTGTCCTTTATTTATCTTATTATTGAAATATACGCGATCTGAATTTTATCGTGGTGGGGATCTGTTTTCTTTTTTCTGCGCTAGGGTGTTTGTTTCATGAATGCGAAATGTTTCTCATTAAATCCATTTATAGCAATTATTTTGGCTACGATTTTATCTTCTTCTGCATATGCAGATGCAAAGGCTCCTGTGAATGTTGATGAGAACTCAAAAGTTCCATTAAGGATTCTTACAAGACCAGGCGCAAATCTGTATTCTGATAACACAGGTTCATCGGTTAAGAAAAGTAATTTACCAACTTTCTCTTCATATTTTGTATATACAAGGCCAACTGGAGAACAGCTTGGTTCTGGAAGTGGATGGTATGAGGTAGGTTCAGACGATAAAGGCACTGTTCAAGGCTGGATCAAGGGCGACGATTTGTTTGAGTGGAAACAGACAATGTGCCTTACCTATACCCACCCAGATGGGCGTAGTCCTGTTTTAATGTTTGAAGATGACGAGTACCTAAAGACATTAGTAGAGATGAATAAGGATACCAGAACACCTTCTGTTGATAATCTTTATGCATCAATTGAGAAAGCCTCTGCTTCTAAAGAAGCTCTGGCTCAGGATTTCCCTGTTATTTCAATGGAACCTAAAATGGCTGTTGATAACAAGGCCAATTTTACTCTGATGCCAATCTTGGATCATAAGGTAATTGAATTTGAAGGAAGAGAAGCTAGATTACTTGATATTGTTGCTGTAAGCAGTACTGAATCAGACAGAAAGTCATCTGATTTACGTACCAATACGGATTACTTAAATGCTGCTACAGATACATCTGCAAATCACGCTAAGAATCTTGAGGATTTAAAGATTGATGTTGTCTGGTGTATTGATACAACTCGTAGTATGGGACCATACATTCAGCGAGTTAAGCAGTTAACCTCAGATATTTCGAAAAATATCAGTTCTGATAATGAATTAACTTCAAGAGTAATGTTTGGTGCCTGGGCCTATAGAGATTCTGCGGAGATTCAGGGACTTGAATATGTCACCAAAAACTTTACTCCTGAGCTTATGAAGATAGATGATTTCTCAAAGGCTCTTGAAGAAGTTAAGGAAACAACTGTCGATTCTGTTACTTACGACGAGGACGTATTCTCCGGTCTTAATGACGCAGTTGAGAAAACAAAGTGGAGAGACAATTCTATAAGAATTGTAATCTTGGTCGGTGATGCTCCAGGCCATCAGGCAGGACACAAGTGGAATGTAACCAAGTTTGATGCTGCTACCTTCAGACAGGTTGCTGACCAGAAGAAGGTAAACATCTATACCCTGCATATTGCTCCTCCAAAGGCAAAAAAATATAACAAGATTGCGCAGGGACAGTTTAGACCATTGTCATTAAATCCAGGAAATATCAGTGAGATGTACTGGAATATCAAAGCAACTGATCTCAAGAATTTTGAAACTCAGTCAGCAAGATTAACAGAGAGTATCTTAAGCTTTGCTAAAAATGCTGTAAGCGAGTTTAAACCGTCATTGAGCAGTATTTTTTCCGAATTTATTTTCTTACCTTTGAATCTACCATAATACAAAGTTTAACACAATTTCTAAAAAATCATTTGGCCACACTGATTAGGCCAATTCTTTGAGAATTCCACCAGTCGCTATGGTTTGCTACAAAGGCCTCATATGTTTGTCGCTGGTAATAGCGCGTCCACTCAAAGCCCATGGCTGAGACTATATCGGCAAACTCTGCTGTTACCC
>CACYBT010000365.1 GCA_902772715.1 uncultured Succinivibrio sp. | reverse complement strand
TTTTTCCACGAAGACGCTTTTCCCCGCTGCCAGCGTATCACATACCATTTTGCAGTGCGCATCATGACGTGTGGTGCAAATCACCATATTCACTTCCGGGTCTTTCAAAATGGTTGTATAATCGGTAGTTGCAATCTCAGCCCCCATTTTCTTTGCAGCAGTCTTAGCTTCCAGCCCATTTGTGCGTGATGAGATATATTTTACGTTTGCCTTGCATTTCAGTAATGCAGGAATAACCGTTGCAGTCGTGAAGTTACCAGCTCCAATGATTCCTAGTTTGCCTGTTTTACCTTCAAACGCCTTAGTCTCAAGTTGTACTTGATTAGAACTATTAGTTTCAGAAGGATACCGAACAATGGAAGCTATCACACCCCTTTTGCGCATATCTCCGTATATCTGATTATAGTCCTCAAGATCTACAACCTCACTAATAAGAGAATCTACATCAAGGCCACCGTTCTCAATAGCCATCAAAATGGTTTCAAAGTTTCTCTTTTCTGTCCATCTTACAAATGGTAACGGATAGTCAATACCTTTGTTCTCATAATCCTCGTCATAACGCCCTGGACCGTATGAACATGAGACCTGGAACGACAGTTCCTTCTTATAGAAGTCGTCACGACGCATATTCAGACCAATCACACCTACAAGAACAATACGGCCTCTTTTGCGGCTCATTAAACAAGCATTGTGAATGATGCTGTCATCATGAGCACTGGCTGTGATGATAACGCCATCTGCACCAATTCCTCCTGTGAGTTCTTCAACCACCTTAACTTGGTCATCACCCTTAGCAGGGTTAACAGGAATTACCCCCCATTTAGCAGCCAAATCTAATTTTGCTTGGTCGAATTCCACGCCAATTACACGGCAACCGTTCGAGCGAAGCAGCTGGGCTACGATAAGGCCAATCAGTCCTAAGCCTACAACAACGATAGTTTCTCCCAACTCGGGTTTAAGAAGGCGTATACCTTCCAGACCGATAGAGCCTATTACTGTAAAAGCAGCCTGCTCGTCTGTCACATTATCAGGAACTTTGGCTACGAGGTTCTTTGGCACACACACATATTCTGCATGATTACCATTACTGGCCACTCTGTCTCCAACATGGAACTCTGTGACACCACGGCCTACAGCCTCTACAACACCCACATTACAATAGCCAAGTGGCAACGGCTGACCAAGTTTATTAAAGACAGCTTCCAGTGTAGGCTGAAGCCCATCTGTCTTAATCTTGTCCAGCACTTGCTTCACCTTGTCTGGTTGCTGACGTGCCTTATCTATCAAACTCGCTTTTCCAAACTCCACGAGCATTCGCTCAGTACCAAGAGACACCAAGGAACGCGTTGTTTTAATCAGCACATGACCCGCTTTTACCGAAGGAGCGGGAACCTCCTCTAACAAGGTCGCTCCTGATTTTAAATCTTGAATGATTTGTTTCATTATTATTTGTCTTGATTAAATTTCAATAAATGTTTGATGGCAGCCTCGATACCGTCAATCATAATTTCAATAGTACAATTCTCATTATAATAGTCGTATGCCGCTTTAGACATTTTTTTCTGTAATGCTTTGTCTGAATAAAGCTTCCACATGGCAGCCTCAACAGCCTCCACTGTCATTGGCGGCATGATGCTATTCTCTTCATTGCAATTTATTACTTCAGGAGCGTGAGGCTGTCCTTCACAAGTAATGACAGGAACACCATGCCCGATAGCCTGAAGAACGCCCAATCCTACATGACCTGGCGAAACGTATGCTATTGCGGTAGAGAATATTTTATGCAGTTCGTTCTCATCATAGATAGCTCCTGTAAATACCACATCCTTTATCTGTTCTTTTTCAACCAACTCTTTTAATGCATCGCTATTCCCACCACCAACGACCAAAAATCTCAGATTTGGGTCGTTACTTTTTTCCTTAACTTTTTTATAAGCCTTTAAAGCGACATCAACCCTCTTTCGGTCTTGTATTCTTCCTACATATACAAAATCTTGACGCTCTTTGTCAAGGTCGATATTTTTATTGTCAACGAACTGAGTATTGTTGGCTACAAACAGGTTTTCCTTCTTATACCCCTTTTTTATGAACTCATCCCGGGTCTTTGACTCGTAGAAAACTAAGGATCGATAGTTTTTAAATAAATAATCCCTATACCACCCAGCAATTCTGCTGTTATGGTCATGCCCTTTCATGTGCCCCCATAGTATTACTTTATTACGATACTTTTTTCTGTAAAGTTTAAAGAAATTAAGTACCCAGAAATTTGGAGCAACGATGACTACATCATAATCATCAGGATTTACATCCTTAAAATTTGTAAGATAAGTGAATTTTAGAATCTTCTTCCGATATAACGGCAGAGGCTTGAACTTCAACTCAACTGGCATTTTCCTCTCCTGGTCATAAAAATAGCCGCCAGTAACTTCGTAGCCTCGATCTGCCAACTCGTTATAGTCATACACTCGATATGTCTGCAATGGCATATCATGGATAATAAGCACTTTTGTTTTTTTACCACCTGTATTCATTGTACTGAGTTTTTTCCTGCTTATGTGGCTTTGGATTATTTAGATTCTGTATTCTTTCCAGTTGCTTATCGTAGTTCTTTTTGCAGTTATCCCAACCGGAAACCTGCTGATATGGATAATTCTTTGGATTCTCTACATACTGTCCTAAAAA
>CACYBT010000364.1 GCA_902772715.1 uncultured Succinivibrio sp. | reverse complement strand
TTAATAAAAATTGAAAATGCAGATTTTTACAATGATTTTAACGTTAAGTCAGTAATTAGGGTAAAACTATGCCTTAAAAGTGATTTTACAATCATCAAGAGCATCGATAATCACCAGCGACTCTACCTGATAACCTAAATTTCTAAGTATGGTGCCGCCTTTTTGAAAGGATTTTTCGACTATAAAACCCATTCCACAGATCTTGGCGCCGCCGAGGTTTACAAGGTCGATAATTCCCTTGGCAGCATTGCCGTTAGCCAGAAAATCATCGATAAAGAGAATATTTTCATCTTTATTAATGAATTCTTTAGAACAGCATACGCTATAGGAGCGGTTTTTGGTGAAGGAAAACACCTCTGTTTCATACATGTCGTTCATGGTAGAAGGCTTTTTTTTCTTGGCAAAAACAACCGGTTTCTTTAATAGCAGGCCAACGAGAATGGCAGGCGCGATGCCTGAGGATTCTATGGTGATGACTTTATCAATGTGCTTGTCAGCAAAGCGTTTTACAAATTCCTTGGCAAGATCCATCATTAAAAGCGGATCTAACTGGTGATTGACAAAACTGTCAACTTTGAGAATACCGCCATCAAGACATTTGCCTTCACTTTTTATACGGTTTAATAAAGGCATGTATGGTTCATAAGCATCTGACATAAAGTACCTCGTGCTTGTAGAGAAATTATTTGCTGTAATTATCTTCTGCAACAGTAATACAGAAGAATTCTGTTAATTAGTCTTAAATAATATTTTAGAGGAACTTATACCCGTAAGTTCGCCACATAGGTCGTGTTCATCGTGAGAGGTGATTTTTACCTTCACAAGATCTCCGGCACTAAGATTAGTGGCATTGTCGATGGTGATCACTCCGTCCACATCAGGAGATTCGTACTCTGAGCGTCCGACAGCATGCCCTTCCTCGTCAACATAGTCGACAAGAACCTGATATTCCTTCCCGACACGCTCTTCTAGTTTGCTATAGGAGATTTTAGCCTGTAATTCCATAAGACGACGGGCTCTATCCTCTCTAATTTCCTCATCGACCGGATTAAGATAAGTATTTGCTGTGGCTCCCTCCACATCCGAATACGGAAAGCATCCTACGCGATCAAGTTTGGCCTCTTTTAAAAAATCAAGAAGTTCTGAAAACTGCTCTTCAGTTTCTCCTGGAAAACCGGTAATAAAAGTGGAGCGGATACAAACATCAGGGCAGATATTGCGCCACTCTTCAATCTGTCGCATGGTTTTTTCAATATTCCCAGGCCTTTTCATGGCTCGGAGAATATTGGGATTGACATGCTGAAAGGGAACATCAAGATAGGGGAGAACCTGTCCCTTTGCCATCAGCTCTACAACTTTTTTGGATTCATCAGAAGGATAGAGATAGTGTACCCTAAGCCAGCGGTGATAGACTGAGAGTTCTTTTAAAAGTGCACTCAGTGAATCTTTCTTTTTAAAATCATGACCATAGTCGGAGGAATCCTGGGCAATAATAATAAGTTCTTTGACACCACGCCGGCATAAATCCTGTGCTTCCTTTAAAATATATTCTCTGTCGCGTGATTTTAAAGGTCCGCGCAGGGATGGAATAATACAGAAGGAGCAGTGATGACGACAGCCCTCGGCAATCTTAAGATAAGCATAGTGAGGTGGTGTCATTAGGATCCCTGAAGGTGGCACCTGCATAGCCTTGTTGCGATCAGGTGCACCTACCAGACTTATTAGTCCGCGAATAACACTGGTACGGCGTCCTGGACCATAGACCGCAGCCACTTGCGGATAACGGTCTAATATAAGTTTGGCTCTGGCTCCAAGACAGCCGGTTACGATGACTTTGCGAGCGTATTCAAGAGCTTCACCGATTGCCTGCATCGATTCTTCAATCGCAGGGCCGATGAAACCGCAGGTGTTGACAATGACGGCATCTACATCCTCATATTCACCTTTAATTTTATACCCCATAGCCATCAGTACTGAAGTCAGTCTCTGAGTATCTACAAGGTTTTTGGCACAACCTAGAGAGATTAAACCAATTTTAGGGGAGGAACTCATTTAAAAAATTCTCTTAAAACATAAAATAAAGCCAGGATTTACTCCCGGCTTTATTTGAATTAAGCCTTGAAGGCGCCCTGTAGAGGAGGTACCACCTGCTTCTTGCGACTCATTACACCATCAAGCCAGATTTTGTCACTCTTTTGTCCCTTGAGTGCAGTAAGGATGGTGTTTTCATCGTCAGAACACAAAAGAAGTTCTGAGCCTTCCTTCATGATATCGGTAAGCACCAGCAGAGCCGAATGACGTCCTTCCCCCTTGACTTTGTTTAACTCATCCTGTAATTCCTGTTTAAGAGTGGCGCTAATCATATCAAGGGAAATTAGCTCCAACTGACCGATTCCAATTTTCTTGCCGCCCATGTCAAAATCTTTAAAATCACGGAAGATAAGATCACGAGGTGAGGCATTAAGATTAGATTTGGCTTTGAACATTTCCATACCCAGAGCATTTAAATCACTTACTCCTGCAATCTTGGCGAGTTCTTCTGCGGCTTTTTTATCAAATGGAGTACAGGTTGGACTCTTAAAGAGCACAGTATCTGAAAGAATAGCACAAAGCATAGCACCGGCAATGTTGGCTGGAATTTCGACTTTATAGTAGTCAGCAATCAGTTTGATGATGGTGTTTGAGCAACCATATGGCTGTAACCAGGCCTCAAGCGGTGTGTCGGTGGTGAGATCTCCTAATTTATGATGATCAACGATCCCCAGAATCTTGGCGTCTTTAATATCCTCTGGAGCCTGAGCAAGGTCTGAATAATCCACAAGGTAGATCTCCTTATCTTTGACAGAGTTGACCACCTCAGGTGCAGTAAGTCCGAATTTTTGTAATACAAATTCACTTTCAGGAGCAGGAGTGCCCTGGGCTACTGCTTTAGCATCAATACCGCGCCCCTTTAAGACATGGGCATAAGAAATGGCGGAAACAATTGAATCAGTATCAGGATTTTTATGACCTAGGACAAGAACACTCATGATTACCTCTTTGAATGAAAAAATACGATTTAAGTAAGTAGTTAACCAAACAAATTTTTTCTATTTTACCCGAAATCATGATAAAACACATCACAAAGCATTAAAAATTTCGTTCTTAAAGATCTGTTAACAGTTCTCAATGAAGCCATCAAATTATCAATATTACAATTTGGTATATGCTATTAATGTATTTTTTGGTTTTATCCAAAAGAAGAGCGGTTAAGGTTATGACGGTTTGGCAAGATTGTCTTTGGAGATAATCTTGCAGACAAAGAACATTAACGAAGTCCCTTTTTAAATAAGCCTTTAATTTTGAAGATAATTTGTTTAATTCTCTTAAAAAACCGTGAATAGTTACAAATTTTTACTTATTCTAACATAGCATATTTACGCTATTGAGGATTATTGAGAGATGTTATTATTTGAGTAAATTGAGGTTTTGAAAATTAATTTCTTTTACCAAATTGTGCCGAAAAGCCCCTGGCTTCAGCCATGGGGAGCTGTCAAAGTCACATTTGATTAGATATTATATTGTCTGTGGTTAATATAATAGTTTGTGGCAAAACCGATATTTTGTTTGATATTGAAGTGTTTCAAAATTTAGGTTACCCCTAAAGCCAAATATTAGGGTGATAGACTCTATGTTCTTGCAAAAAGGCAGAAATACACCGCTAATGTGGTCGTGCGATTACTTTTTAAAGAATGTCCTCTTCAAACAGATATTTACACATGTAACTTAAAACCTGATGATGGCGTACAATTAGAATCAATACTTACTAATCAGCCCCTATGGACCTGTCAGTGTGAGCAGTCAGTTTTATGACATGGCATTTTCATATTCATCCTGTTTAATGATCCAGGTTTCCTCAATTTCTTTTAGTTCCTCCTCGAGCCTTGAACGTTCCTTCAAAAGATTCTCCAAGGTATCTTTTTTTTCTGTGTAAAGACTTTCATCTTGAAGAGAAGCGTCTATATAACTGAGTTTACTAGTAATTTCCTGCTGTTTTTTCTCAAGTTCAGCAATCTCTTTTTTCAGCGGTTTTAATTCCTCTCGTTTTCTGGCAAGAGTTCGGCGTTCCTCACGATTTTTATAGTTTTTTACGTTTTCTAAAAGTCCCTTCTGTTCATCTTTATGTTCTTTGGCTTTTTCTTTGATTTTCTCACGATATTCCCTGTCTAAGGCAATTAGGTGGGCATGATAGTCATTAAGATCACCATTAAATTCACTTACACCGCCGTTTTCAACAAGCCATAACTTATCACTGATGGCCTCAAGAAGATGTCTGTCATGTGAGACCAGAATTAGCGCGCCATTATAAGTGGATAAAGCCAGAGTAAGTGCTTCTCGCATCTCAAGATCAAGATGGTTGGTAGGTTCGTCTAATAGCAGCAGATTGGGTTTCTGATAGGCGATAAGTGCTAGGGCCAGACGAGCCTGTTCTCCTCCTGAGAAGGTGCGCACACATTCTAGGGCTTTGTCTCCCGAAAATGAGAATCTACCTAAAAAAGTGCGCAGATCTTTTTCTTTGGCGTCTTTGTCAATAAGCCTGAGATTGTCAAGGGCACTTAAATCCTCATGCAGTGATTCCATTTCATGCTGCGCAAAATAGCCAAGACGCAGATCTTTACCTAAGCTTACAGATCCTTTTATAGCTTTTAACTGTCCTAAAATGGTTTTAATAAGTGTTGATTTGCCCTGACCGTTGCGACCTAGAAGCCCTATCCTGTCGCCTCTGACAATCATGAGATTGATATTTTTAAGAATGGTTTTCTCGCCATAGCCACAGTCTAAATTTTTCAAATCACAGAGAATGTCAACGGTACGTTCAGGTTCACTAAAGGTTATGTGATAAGGGGACTCTTCTTGGGTTACTGCTGTGAATTTTAGTTTGTCGATAGCCTTTAACATGCTCTGGGCCTGTTTGGCTTTACTGGCTTTGTAGCGAAATCGTTCCACAAATGACTGCATGTGACGGAGTGTTTCCTCTTCTTTCTTGCGGGAAGAGAGCTCATTTTTGATGCGCTCGGAACGCAGACGTTCATAGTCTGAATAATTACCGGTATACATTACTAGTTTTTGGGATTCAAAATGCAGAATATGGGTGCAGAAAGAATCGAGAAAATCACGGTCATGGGAAATACACATGATGGTACCGGCATAGGATTTAAGATAATTTTCCAAAAATATAATGGTATCTAAATCGAGGTGATTGGTAGGTTCATCTAACAGCAGCAAATTAGCCTTGTAAATTAAGGCATAGGCAAGATTAAGCCGCATTCTCTGTCCACCGGAGAATTCTTTTACCTCCTTATGCATTTCATCTTCACTAAAGGAGAGCCCATGAAGCAGAATACGGGCACGACTGTCGAGAGTAAAATAATCGTGGATCAGGAGCTGATCCTCGATGAGCGCTATTGCCTCACCATTGTTTTGGGCATAAGCCTTATCTTTTTGCTTTAACAGAGCACAAATATCGAGATCACCAGACTTTACATAGTCTAAGGCACTGATACTAAGGGCAGGAGTCTGTTGGGAAACCTCGGAGATTTTATAGTCATGAGGAATGGAGATGCTTCCACTTTCAAGGCTAAGTCTGCCTCTGATAAGAGCAAAAAGTGATGATTTGCCACAGCCGTTGCGTCCGATAACTCCAACTTTCTGACTGTCATACATGGAGAGCTGACTGTTATCGAGAAGTACCTTCGTACCGCGTTGGAGAGTAGCGCTATTTAAATGTAACATGAAAATTCTACGAAATAAAACAAAATCGCCTTTATAAGCGATTTTACTTGATGCAATTACTACTGGATCTGCTTGGTGTTCTGTACTAGGGTAATTCCGTCTTTGACTCTGATATTGCGAATTGTCAGTACCACCTTATTGCCAATATGTCTTATAAAGGAGACATTGATAAGTGGAATATTTGACTGTTTGCAGGCGCGAATCAGCTGCGGAATGATACTTGACTGTCCGGCATTCTGTACAAGAGTGTTATTCTGTCCTAAAACCGTGGACACATTGTTTTCGGTGAAAGCCTGGTTGATGGCAAGAGAAACATCAGAAATGCAGTTTTTTAGAGAGTCGGCAATTATGGTTTTTGAGACATATATTGGACCGTTTTCATCTTTTAGTCGCTCGGCCTGACCTAAAGTAAGTTTATAGGCTTCTTCATGAATATTGGCTTTAAGTGGTGTGCTGCATTTATCAGCGCTAAGTGCTCCCAAAGCACTGCTTTGTGTATTGCTTACAAAGGGGGCAGAGTTCTGTTCCAAAGCCTCCTGTTTAGCCTCTGGAACTGCATTCTGTGATAGCGGGATAACTGGCGCGACAGGAGCCAAAGTAGAGTCTGGATCAAAGGCCTTTGGCAGAGCGGAGGCAGAGGTACTGTTGAGCGGATCGTACTGATTGGCCCCAATGTTTACAGTCTGTACGTCAAGATTGTGATTAGGCACGTATTTTGGATCTTGGTTCTGATTAGCCTCAGACTCAATAGCCTGTTCCACCTGACTTTTCTGCGTGGCAGTATCCAAAACTACTGGCTTATTTTTTGTAGTTTCCTGATTTTTTTGAGTATTCTGTTGTGCTCTAGGCCCATTTTTTGAAAGATCTACTTTATTGCCGTTTATGTCCACTGAGGAGTCATAGAGTGCACTATTACATCCGCTTATGGCGAATGCGCCTAGTAAAATAAGTAGGGAAAGTTGGTTTTTCATAATCCTGTGTCTGTTGTTGAGGTTAAAGTTAGCTTTAACCGTTAGTCAAAACTGCTTTATTTTTTTTCTGGAAAGCCAAAACCGCCAAGATTTCCACCAGCCAAAAGGTGCATGTGCAGGTGCGGTACTTCCTGGCATCCATCCTTGCCTACATTGACAATAAGACGATAACCGCTTTCACCGACCCCTAAATCTTCTGCAATCTTTTTGGCTACGATAAAAAGATGCCCTAAGGTTTTTTCATCTTCTTTTTCTACCTGTGCTACCGAAGGGATGGGTTTATTGGTGACAATGAGAATGTGATGCTGTGCTTTAGGATTGATATCTAAAAAGGCAGTAACTTCATCATCATGATAAATGGTTTTGGAAGGAATGGTACCGTTGATGATTTTGGTAAAAATGGTTTCTTCAGTCATAACAAATTTACGGATTAAGTAAGATAACTCTCCGTATTCTCCTTATAAGTACAGTGTTTCATGAGATCAAAAGGAAAAGCAACCTTCACTTTTGTGCTTCTCTTTTATAATTATAACATAAATAAGGCCAAACTAAATTTACTAAGACTTTCCCAATATGCCTGTGACTTTGTTCGTTGAACCTGTTGTATGATATTTACAAAAATCTAGGTTCAATTTATGGTTAAATTTTGTGTTATGCGTAAACAAACTCTAAAATTTGCCGATAAATAAGTATAAGGAGGAGCATTTTTTAAACACGGGGGTGGAGTATGGCACAGGAATTTGTGTATTCGGTCCTTGCAAGACCAACTTTAGGTCCTGGTGATCTGGTTTACAGAAGACGGGTGATGAAGGCAAGTTCCTCTGATAATTCAAAGGATATTGCCTCCGAGGAGCACCGGTATGAAACAGATAATGACAGCAACGAATTTACAGGATATCTTCCGGGAAAGAAAAGAGCCAAAAAGAACAGTGATCCATTTTATATAGAAATTTGCTCATAGATGAGAAGGCGCAGTTACCGTTCACAGTCCTTAATAAAGACCTCAAATTAAGGGATTGCATCCTGGTTTAGGTTTTGAAAATGAATTTTCTTGTTATATGCAAAGGAAAATGATTACGGTTTTTGAGGCCTGGCAAGATTGCCTAAACTTCTAAACACGCATTCTTTGCTGAAAGCCAATACCGCTTAAAACACGCGTCTCAAGCCATCTTCAAGATAGTTTTTGGCATATTGCTTGTTTATAATCTGCTCGAGGGCATTTTCCGCTCTAGATATTAAAGCCTTGCGCCGGCCTCTGGCGTTTTTAACACTCTTAAATTCGAGAATAACCACAGTATCAGTGGCATTTTTGCGCAG
>CACYBT010000363.1 GCA_902772715.1 uncultured Succinivibrio sp. | reverse complement strand
TAAAGTGGTACGTTTTCTTTTTGGCAGATTGGTATATATGAATTTCTCAAGTTCTGCTACTGTAATTGGTCTATCTCTCATTTATGCTACCCTTAAAGCATTGTTATCCATGGCCTGAGCAAATATATTTTCCATATAAATGCGCTGACGGTATGTTGCCTTCTGTGTATTGATAAAACATCTGATGGTGGTTTCATCTGTTTTATCTGAGATCATCTTCTTTAGGTCATTGATCATCTTATTGCCGTTTGCATATGTGCCCCAGGCACTTATACCAAGACGGTTTTCGATATGAATGCTGGTGTTGGCAAAATTCATAAGCATTTCGTTTGTTACACCGTATTCATCAAGGCCTTTTTGAGCTGTCTTCTGTATTTCCTCAAAATAGAAGGCTCTTTTTGCGGTTTTAAAGTGAAACATCACTTCAATCCTTTTTTCGCAGAAGTTCTTTAATTCTCCTTTTAATCTTTGAGGTACTGCTTTTGCTGTTTTTTCTAGGAGAGCAAAGCTGAAATACCTTATTTTTTCGATGAAAAAGGCGTAAGCTCTACCGTTTTTTCTGAGTTTGTTCAGCTCCTTACAGGCCTCAAGCGGAATTCTTAAACATTCACTACTATTATTCAGTACTGTTCTAGCAAACGTTAGAAACGCAGGGTAAACCGTAAGAATACAGTTGGCTTTTTTCTTCTTCTGAAAATGAAGCAGCGGCTTTCCTGAAGGCTGATAATCGTTGATATAGTTCATCAGCTTGCATACATTGGCTGCAATATTGGTTTTGATCTTCTCTGTCAGAGACGTACTTTTACCTGATAAATCAAATCCGACGTAGAGCTGTTTGGCGAACTCAACGCTGACAATTTCAAAATCCTGCTTGGACAAGATCTTGTGCTTATACTGAATCAGTGAGTCATATACTAGCTTCATCATCAGTGGCAGGTCGTATATCTGACAGATAGGAATGTTGATATTTCTGTCCTTGAAATACTGAGCTACCTGACAGGAACAGTCTAAAAGAATGAATTTATACTTTGAGTACTGCTTGGGTTTTAGAAATATTTTTTCTGATATAATGTCCATAAAGTCAAAACAGGAGCTTCTGAATCTGTTTGGCGATGGGCTCAGAAGTTCCTTGTCCTCCATTTATTCTTCACCAATCAGCTCCCACAGTGGATTCTTCTCATCAAACTTCATTGCCCATTTAAGAACATCTTTTGTAACCCACAGAGGTCTTTTAGAAAGACATAGTTTCTTAGGAAAACCTTCTGTTTTCTTCCATTTATCGAAGGTGCCTCTAGTGATACCGAAAATCTTCATGATCTGAACTGAATTTACAAAGAAGTTATCTCTGATGATCACATTTGATGGGGTAGAAATACGGTCTGTTTTGTTAGTCATATATAATCCTCTTTGATACTAAAATATAGTTTGATAGTGTGATTACGCTATAAAGATATAGTGAACACCTGTAAGTATACTTAAATGACTAACTAATGTAAATAGTAAATACTATATAATGATATTACATATACTATATATCAATTAATTTGATATGAATGATGATATAAATGTGGCCGATATACACTATAATAATCAGTAGTTAATGCATCATTTATTTAGTGGTTATAAAATATGGAATGGCTGGAAAAATCACAGAAGTTTATTTCTGCTCTTAGGTATTATTATCCTGATGTAAATGCCACACAGCAGGATCTTGAAAGTGCTTTTGAAAAATTCTTAAAGGGGTTTCCTGATCTGATTAAAAAGAATATTAAGACCTTAAGAGAAAAGCATAATATCAGTCAGAGAGAACTGGCCAGCAAATTAAATATTACCCAGTCATCTTATTCTGGATGGGAAACTGGTGCACATGTTCCTAAGCTTGAAAACCTTAAGCAGTTGGCAATGCTTTTAGAGCTGGATCCTTACGAATTCATAGGTGATACTTCTAAGAATGTTTGTGATGCTGTTTATTCTGTGCCTGTTTTTGATAATGAGTTCTTCTTTTCTAAAGATTTTGTATTTTTAAGCAACCAATTAGCAAAAATAGATGTGGTTACTGCTAAAGAATACGGTGTCAAAGAGTTTAGATGCTGCAGCTCTCCACTCAAAGATAGTTTTGTCTTC
>CACYBT010000362.1 GCA_902772715.1 uncultured Succinivibrio sp. | reverse complement strand
TTTTCCAAAAATCGCATGATGTTTAAATTTTGATAGTAAATGCGGATGGGTAACATTAGTACACATGATAAAAATATCATCAAAGAAGTTTTCATCATTAATTACAGATAAGGCCTGTACTATTTCAGGTACTCTTTCAGTGTTGGCATAGAAATCAGGATGAATTCCTGCATGGTAAAGTGAGTCTATTGCGGTTCCACACGCTACAATCAGAGCCTTATCCTGGTTTTTTCTGAGAAAGGGAAGATCCTTATCTAAAGAAGGGCCAGAACCAATGATGAAAATAGGGTAATTTTTATATTTTTGGGGCAAAGAAGCATTTTTAACGAATTTTCTTTTGTTTAAGAGCGTATTACAAGTATGTGAGAGTCCAAATAAAATGTCGTCAAAAAATCCCGTAGAAAAGTTGATGATCTTTATTTTTTGGTTGAATAAGTCCAAAACGTTTTTAATTTCAGGTGATTGGTAATGAATATACGTTGCAAAACATCCGATTTGAAAGTTTCCCCATACCCTAAAAAAATCATCTAAAACTTGATGAAAAGAATTTATCTGAAACCCCGTAAAAATATTTATGCTTTTATTATTCTCAAAAGAATATTCCAAAAGATTCTTCCAATCAAAGGCATAAATAGATGCATAAAATAAATCACAATTGGGTTCAAATATTAACAGGTTATCAATTTCTATTTTTTCTAAAATTTCTGCAAGAGGGTAACCAAGACCAATCCCAAACACTGTCGTAAATGGAAGTGCCTGACACTCCTGTATACTTGGTGTATCTGTCTGCTGTTTTAATGCCGAAACCAGTTTTGCTATAGGATTATTGTATTTAAGAGTAAATTGGCCGTACAAATCCTCTTCTTCTGTAAAGTAAATCTGATTTACCTTAGTTTTAAGCCAGGTTTCAACCTGAATTTTGCAGAAGAGTATAGGATCGATATATTTATATAAGATTTCATTATTATCAGCAAAAACAAGATTAGGAATACCATTGTCAGTGCAAAAGAATTTAAACTTGCGGACTGGAAGATAGTTTACGAATTTTTGGAATATATCTGGTAAATACTTTTCAAACGATTTGATATTTTCATCAAAGCGGTTTAACAAAAAAGCAGATAAGTTGTCTTGCAGTTCTTTATTATTTAGAAAAGGTTTAACCGTTTCTAGTTTAATTACATTTTCGTCTGTTAATACTTCGTTTAGGGAATTTTTCATAGTTTATTCATAGAGTTTACGGAATTTCTTATTCGGATCGTCATATTTTATTTTTATAATATCCATAGTTGTTGGTAGGTTCGGAGCCCTATAATTAAGGAAGTCCTTGCCTAATTTTCCGTTTTTATAATGTTTCAAATGATCCCATAGAATGTAATCAGGCAATTTACTAAATACTAACTTAGATTCTTCAATAAATTCAATTATTATATGCAGTAATATTGAGGTATCATTAATACTTTCATGTTCATTAGGTTTTGAATATAAGGTGGATATCACCATAGTAAACATTTTCTGTAACGAGGAATTTAGAGATTCAGAGCAGATTTGAGTTGTTGGCTCTTCTTGCAACTTTGCAAGATATTCTGAAATATCCAGTAGAGTATGAATAACCTGAACTCTTGAGGTAATATTTTTCTGCAGTTTTTTTATAATATTATTAGCAACAATATTGTATTGCTGTGAAGATATAATCATTTCTAATTGATTTCTATCAAGATCAAACACTTTGGTTTCATACTTGCTAAAATTCTCCAAGAAACGCTTTTTATCAATCAATTTCAGTAAATCAAAAGATGTGCTCAGCTCGTTAGAGTGAATAGGTATGGTATTCATGATCAAAACGCCATCGGAGCAGTTGTAACACTTTAATTCCTTATTGTTTTCTTTTGCTATCTTTATTGAGATCCCGATTATCTCAACAGAATACAGGTATTCTCCGTTTGTTTTGCAAAGTCCTCCAAAATTCCCCTTCACTAATGAATCCGTTTGGTATTCAACGACATCTTCGGAGTAACCTCTGTTTTTGTAAAGTGTGGTGAATTTAGAATGAATGGCATCCTCTTTTTTCCCGTTATCGAGACCAAATAGGAAAATGTTATTAAAACCTAGGGAAATAGCACCTGATGTACCCATATTTCCTACAAGAGGATTTATATAATCTATAGACTTGATTTCTGCTAATTCTTTACAAATTCTTGCAAGGCAATGAATTAATGTTTCGTTATTTTTGGCAAAAATGGCTGTTTTTTTAAAATATTGCGTAATATAGGGATGATTGACGTGGGAGCATAGCAAAATAATGTCATCAAAAAAAGTCTGATCGGGAATTTCTCTTATAAGCTGGCTGAGTTCAGGAGTTCTTTCCGTGCAGGCAAAAAAATCTGGCTTTATGCCTGCGTGGTAGAGTGTATCAATGGCAGTACCGCAGGCAATAATAATGGCCTTATCCTGATTTTTTCTTATAAATCTAATATCATTGTCTAATGACGGTCCTGAACCTATGACAAAAACTGGGACGTCCTTGTACTGTCCTTGGAGGGGAGTGTTTACGACAAAATTTTTCCTGTTAAAAAATGTATAGCATCCATGGGCAATTCCGAATATTAAATCATCAAAATATCCTATTGCTCCTTTTATTCTTGAATAATTTTTGTATAAATTATTCTGTATTTTTTCAATTGCTTCATTTTTGTAGTGAGTAAGTAACTGGAGTGAACCTGCTAAAAATTTTCCATGATGATATATAAAATGCTTTATATAGATTTCAGAATGAGCTGTATCTTCTCCTAATATAAATTTTATTCTTAAATTGTTGGAATGAGCGTAAGTTAAGAGGTTCTGCCAGTCAAAAACAAATAATGAGGCGACAAACAGGTCAAAATTAGGCTCGACTATAATGATATTAAGAATTTCGATTTTTTCGCAAACTTCTGCTATCTGGTAACCGAGTCCTACACCCAAAAACATAAATATCGGACTTGATTTTTGTAATGCAAGATTAGATGATTGATACCTAAATTTTTGTGTGGCATCGGCCATGGCATTTATGTATTTGTAACTGATTTGACCATAAAGATCTTTTTCAGGTAAATAAGGTCTGTATCCTACTTTTTGGGAATTTATGACGTTTTCGGCTTGTTTCTGACAAAACAAGATGGGATTTGAACATTTGTACAAAATATCATTGTTGTCTAGAAAAATAAGATTGGTAACACCATTTTCATCACAAAAGAAATCAAATGGTCTTGTAGGTCTATAGTTTTCGATTTTTTCTGCAAGATTAGGAAAATAATTTTTTAAGGCTTTAATGTTATTGGTAAATCTTTGAGATATAAAGTTATTGAGCCATGTCTGTAATTCACTGTTATTTTTGTAGTTATCAAGAATTTTTTGTGCACAGTCGATTCCCAGTAACAAATCCTGATTGCTTGCTGAATAATCATGTGAATTCATATTTTCAGACATAATGCACCGCTTTTTTTGAAGAATATTTTGGTATTTAAAAAGACGCCATCATTTTTTTTATTTTGGCATAGCGATTGGATACGTTATGCTTTTGTTTAAACTGACGATACTCCTGTTCTACATGTTGTTTTTCGTCTGAGAGCACCTTAAGCTGACTTTTTATGTGTTCGCTGTAGGCTTGGGAAAACTCTCTAGCCTCAATTCTATCTTCTTCAGAAAGTGTGGGCATGAGGTTTACTAATTCTTCAAGTAAGGTGTGAGTATAGTTAACGTAATCCTGAGCCAAATCAAGATTATCGTTCTCCATTTCTTTAGAAATCGATGCTTCAGCCTCGGTTATTTTAGTGATGATTTCCTGCAGCGTCATAATTTACATCTTCATTTATCTTAAATAAAGCCTTTGGCAATATGGGCGTCATTATTAAGATCAATATCCAGCTGTTCTTGGGTTCGCCTCGACTGTGCCTCTTTCTGGGCTTCGTACGGGATGGAATCCCAGGCTTTTTTGATTGGCATAAAGGCACGCAGAGCATTATCAAGCGGTTGCGTGATTAACTTAATTGACGCTTCTGTAAGTTGATCTAACATATATGAGTATATGTCAAAAAGACTTTGAGCAATAGATTTACTTTGTGAAAAATCGAGTGTGCTCCGAAGATTTTCTAAAATTGCTGTAGCGGAGGACAGTTTTTTTGCTTTAAGGGCTAAATCTCCACGTTCAATTGCTCCTTTGGCCTGAGCAATTCTTTCGTAAAGGCCCTGATACAGAAGCTTGGTTACATAATATGGATCGGCTACCGCTAGCTCAGCATTGACATTGGTTTTCTGGTAGGCTTTTAGATTACGGCCATACATACATCTCTCCTTGCATCTTTTATATGATGGAACCGGCAAATTTTTGCCAGGAAACAATTTTTTACTAAATATGCAAGAACAGTGCCTATTTTAAAATTTGGGAAGGATGGGTAATATGTTTAAGAAAAGTAAGGTCATCACCATGTGCTTATGTTCAAAAAATACCTCATGGTGATTTAAGTTACTTAGCGATTGTTTTTCTCCTGAATAAAAAAGACCTCTTGACGGGCTTGGCGTCTTGCACGGGTATTTTTGAGATAGGTCTTGCGCAATCTTGAGCGTCTTTGTGCGGTACTGTTGTGTAAAAGTCTTCCTGATTTTTTCATTATTTCCTTCTTATTTTTCTAATATGTTAAAGACTCTAATTAAAAGTACATCATATATAAAACACCCATTTAAAGTAAAGAGTTAAAAGATTTATGTTTATGTAAATTATGGTTAGAAATCTGACATTTTCAGAAGTCTTAGCTAGCAAGATTGCCTAGGGAGTTCGACTTGCAGGACGTTTTTAACCGATACCAATGCTATAGTCTCTCTAATAGCGTTTTTGTATAAACTTTGTAACAGATCTTTTTTTTGTGAGCTGTCTTGTAGCCTCTCTTTATTGAATAATCATGGTAGATATTATGTTGTGCTAGAATACAGATAATTAGTTTTGTGTGGGAGCAAGAGATCAGAAGGATTTATTGTTCCTACAAGGCCGTGAGAATTTTAGAACCATTATTGAAAAGAATGCCTATTATGTGGATTGTTTACCGCCAGATAAGTGGCCACACCGCACCAACATAGTGGCCACTTGATGGATAGGACCGCGTATTTAAAGGATCCTGATTTTTAATGACAATTAGGCGCCGTAAGCTAATTCTCTTAAATGCTGTGGACAGTAACATTCTTAAA
>CACYBT010000361.1 GCA_902772715.1 uncultured Succinivibrio sp. | reverse complement strand
GATCCTAATTTTATACTCAGCATGCTAAGATAGAGGTCATCTTTAAGGCAGAATGATGAAAGGTGAGACTGTATCTTGAATTTTAAGAAGGGCACTTCCAAAATAGGAAAGAGCCCTTTTTTGACAGTGATTTAGGTTCATGGATGGTGTGTAGAGAGGCATTCCTCTCATACACTAGAACCTGTTAGGTAATAAAACCTTTTTACTCAAGAGGATCTGGACCGTAATTATTGGCTCCGGTTGTGCCTTTTAAGAGCATGAAGATCAACAGGATAATCCAGACAATAAAGAAGCCAAAAAGGCAGACAACCGAAATAGCGAGCATGGTGTTTGAACCTGTTACTAATTGCAGTCCTAAAAATATTGGGGCTAAAATTAACAGTATCAGCGGAGAAATTACCCATAGGCCTGTTCTGTTGGTGTCATGCAGACGTCTTACCGTTACTGTAATATTAGGAATAAACAGTGCCAAAGAGGCAACAATTGACAAGAGCATAAGTAACCCTTGAATGAACATGCCTGAAGGTAAAATCATTTCAAGAATACTGAAGGACATATTGACAATAAAAGAAAAAAGGAAAAAAAACCAGTATTCAGAACGACAGGCTCGCCCCTTAAGACAAAAATATTTCTCTTTAAGACAGGTGAAAATTGCCCACTGAAATGAATACTTAGGATATTTTGAAGAACCCGCGGTACCTGCTGAAGCGCTGCTGCCTACTCCGGAATTTTCATTTTTCTTATCTGATGGATTAGGATTTTCAGTATTGAAGACAGTATCTTTCTCTTCATAACCTTTAAAATTTGCATTTTTTTCAATTTTCTCACCGCAGTTTGGGCAAAAAACCGAACCTTCTGACAGTTCCTGACCACATTTGCTACACTTCATGTCTAACCTCGCTTAACTGTTATAAGATTTAAGAACATTTTTTAATAATCATGACTTTTATAGCCAATTCTGTGACTTAAAGTCGTTGTTTATTGATCTGTATTATATGTTAGTTAACGCAAAAAAACATGATCTTGTATAAAGTTAATGTATTTCATATCATTGTTTGTTTTCAATAAAGTTTGAGGTTTTTTTATGTATAGAATTCTTTTTGTGTGTCACGGTAATATCTGTCGCTCTACCTGTGCCCAGATGGTATTTAGTGATCTGGTGGCAAAAGAGGCGTTACCAAATGATTTTTTTATTGATTCTGCCGCCACTTCAACCGAAGAAATTGGTAATCCCATCTATCCGCCGATGGCTCAAACCTTAAAGAGTCACAATATACCTCTCATAGCACATCAGGCAAGGCGGTTATCAAGAAGTGACTATGAGTGTTTTGACTATATAATCGGTATGGACAGTGAAAACCTATACTATATGCGGCGTATTCTTGGGGAGGATTTAGAGCATAAAATTCATCTGCTTATGGAGTATACCCAAACTCCCCAGGCTCTCATTGAAGATCCCTGGTATACCCGTGATTTTGAAAAAGCCTATATAGATATTTTAGCAGGCTGCAGGGGACTATTAGCGCACCTCAGATAGTCTTTTTGCTGAGCCATAGGCTAAATAAAATTAGGCAAGCGCTGTAAGAATGGTATAATGGGGCATATCAATTAAGGAGTACTTATGTCAGTCACTACAGATTTTAACGGCAAAAATACCCGTGCTTTACTTTTAGGTTCAGGCGAACTTGGTAAAGAGGTAACAATTGAACTTATGCGGATGGGCGTGGAAGTCATTGCCGCTGACCGTTATGCCAATGCTCCTGCCATGCAGGTGGCTCAGAAGCATGTGGTTATGGATATGCGTGATGAAGACGCCCTCATCAATCTTGTACATAAGTTGCAGCCTGACTATATCATTCCTGAAATTGAGGCAATTGCCACCTCGGCATTGCTTACTCTTGAAGGTGAAGGTTATAAGGTGATTCCGTCAGCAAATGCGGCCAATACTACCATGAATCGGGAGGAGGTTCGACGTCTTGCTGCAGAAGTTTTATCCCTGCCTACCTCTCCATATTTCTTTGCCTCATCCGTTGAGGAAATTGAAGAGAAGATTAGCACTGTAGGTTTTCCATGTGTGATGAAACCCATCATGAGTTCCTCTGGAAAAGGGCAAAGTGTATTAAAAAGTGTTGCCGATATTGAAACTGCCTTTAATTATGCTGTAAGTAATGGACGTGGCGGTATGGATAAGGTAATTGTTGAAGGATTCATCAAATTTAACAAGGAAATTACCTTACTCACTGTTAATGCTGTAGATGGGATCCATTTTTGTGAACCAATCGGACACCATCAGGTCAATGGTGATTATCGTGAGTCCTGGCAGCCAGAACCTCTTAATGAAGAGGTGATGGTTGAGGCCAAAAGAATTGCCTCTACCATAATTTCAGCTCTGGGTGGCTATGGAATTTTTGGAGTCGAGCTCTTTATTGTCGGTAATAATGTTATTTTTTCAGAACTGTCACCCCGTCCTCATGATACTGGTATGGTTACTATGATTTCTCAGGACCAAAGTGAGTTTGCGCTGCATGTCCGTGCCCTTTTAGGTCTGCCAGTGGGAAAAATTACCCAAATATCTCCAGCCGCTTCTGCCGCTATTGTTGCTGAAGGGGACGGTGATGTCATAACCTATGGCAATTTAAACGAGGCTCTTGCGGTTACGCCTATGGGCCAGTTGCGCATTTTCGGCAAACCTGAAGTTCATGGCGAACGTCGGGTGGGCGTGTGTCTTGCGCGTGGCTTTTCTATTGAAGATGCACTGTTGAATGCCAAAAAAATGCGGTCTCTTATTGAGGTGAAAATCAGTAAGCACGAATAGATGAGTATGATTTGTAAAGTGCGGAACCAGAATTATTGTTTTAAAGTGAATTTTTCAATGGTATAGGGTTAAGATGCTGTCTTTAGATAACTACGAGCATATGGATGTGAATATGCTTTTATCCTTCGTCAATACACTGCTGCGTGATGAGTTCCATAGTCTTGAGGATTTGTGCAGATCATATGATCTTGATAGGGAAGTGCTTGAAAAAAGACTTGCGGATGCAGGTTTTACGTATGTGGGATCGTTAAATCAGTTTCGCTAGCAAAAGGGCCTTTTTTATGGAAACTAAAAGGCTTCTGCTTCTGCCTCTTCCGCTGAATGCTCCACAAGGACTCTCCTCACTCTATGGTATTATGTATACTGAGTGTGACGAGCATTTTAATCCTTTGGGAAAAAGTGAACTTCTGACTTTGAGGTCACTTGATTACTGTATGCCAAGCCCTGGGTATCTCTATGCTCAGCATATTGATCCCTATACTCTTGATGAGGGCGTATCCGAAGAGGAATTTTTAAACAGAATTGAGCATCTTTTTAATGAAGATACCATTATTTATACCTGGTCTTTAGGCAATCTTAAGATTTTAAATCAGTTATGTCAGAGAAATTTAAGAGAGGATCTTCTTATCACACGGCCTCGCTGTATTGTTGATCTCAATCTGTGTCTTAAGGTGCATGAACTATTTAAAGAGGGAGACTGTTCCCGCTCTAGCAATCTTGAGCGTCTTGGTAAAAAATACAAACTGAGTGATGATCTAAACAATCAGGATATCCTGCATAAACTTATGCTCTTAAAGACTATGGCGCAGTATCTAAATTCGGTAAATCCTCATCTTCTTGCCTATATGTCGAGGGATTTGTGTCTGCACAAAAAGGAAATTGAGAAGGCTCTTTTAGAGAATAAATATCTTTTTGAGTTAAATTTGCACGATGAGTGTACGGAAATTTTAAAACCGCTTGCCCTTGAGCATAATACCCTCACCGCCTTGTGTTTTGACGGCGGACAGGTCTTAAAGAAAGTTTATGATCTTTATGATTATACGCTTTTGGCCCCGTCCGGGGTGCTTACCCTTGAACGGCAGAGACTACTCAATTTAGATCTTTTAGATGCCAAATCCTATCTTTTGAATGTGCCCCCTCAGCAGCCTACGGTGCTCCATGAAAGAAGGCCTCGATCTTTTGAGTGTTTTACCAAAGAGGAGCGTGATTTCATCAGAAAACTGAGAACAGAAGGAGTACATGAGGCGGTTTTTTTGGAGCAATCTTCAGCAAAATTCAGAAAATATCTTTTATTGTATTATGGCGCCAATCATCAGAAACTGCTTTCAGATCTAGATCTAAAATCCTATTATGCACTCTGCAAGCAATATCTTGAAAAACAGCTGCCACGCTATTTTAATGAACTCAATACCCTCTATGGCATGAGTGCCGATCCCAACCGTGGCGCGCTGCTTGAAAAAATTAGACATTATCCGCTTGAGCGGTCGCTTTAAAAAAAAAGCCTACTTCAAGTGAAGTAGGCAAAACTATCTAATGAGAAACTTTTGTTGCTAACGGATGTTCATAATGGCATCCATAGCGGTATTCTGTGTCTGCAGAGCCTGGGCGTTGGCCTGATATGTTCTCTGGGCAATGATAAGATCTACAAGTTCAGAGGCTAACTCCACATTGGATAACTCAAGATTGGCGCCTTTAATGGTACCGGTCATGCCTACATTGGCCTGTGCGGGAATAACTTCATCCGATGCAAAAGATTCTTTCCACTGGGTATCACCGACTTTCAAGAGCCCCTGAGGATTGTTAAAATTTGCAAGGGCCACTTTGGAAATCGGTATATTACGACCGTTGGTGTAGGATGCCATTATCAGACCATCCTCAGTAACCTGCACATTTTCCAGCTGTCCTGTGGCATAACCGTCCGTACTTACACTGGTAACCGAGAATTTGGTGGTGCCGTACTGGGTCAAATCCATTTTAACCTCAATATCCTGGCCATCGGCAATACCGCCTCCCATGGCGCTGGCTAGGGTAAAGGAATTATTACCGCGAGGTGTTGGATGAATACTGGTATTATTTGAGAGGTAGAGCGTATTTGGGATCGTGCCATTATCAATGACAGTACCGTCTGATCCAAAAACCATCTGGATCCCGTATAAGGTG
>CACYBT010000360.1 GCA_902772715.1 uncultured Succinivibrio sp. | reverse complement strand
CAACAATAGCAGGAGGTTAGGAATTAAAATCTTGTTATAGATGTAATTCAATTCTTCTGTCTTCCATAAATTGTGATTATATTTAAGACCGATGCTTAGATCTTTAATGAGTGGAGAAAAAATACAAAATAATTATCCATCCAGATTGTTTAATGCTTTAGTCACGCTTTTAGTCAAATCATCAGGCAAGAATATCAAACAGATCATTCAAGAAATAAAATTGCAAAATGTAACAAAATTTATTAAACATGTACTGCTTGCACCCATAGTTATCTTTTCGTAACTAATTTATTAAGTCCAAAAAAATATATTTGCCCCAAAAAAATGTATAGAACATGCTTAAGCTGAGTAGTATACAAAAATACCCTCCTAAGAGGGTACATTCTTGCATTGGCATGAGATACACTGAAAAAAAACTCCTGCAAAAACTTTTACATATTCAAGACCTTATCGATATTTGTTTTATCAACAAGTTCAGGCATACACAGATAAGAATCGACAATTTTTGCTCCGTTGTTGTAGGTCGAAGTATCGTTGATTTCAACTTCTTCATGTTTACTGATACTTTTTACCATATTGACAACGGTATCAGACAGTGCATTAGGACTTTTTAGAATTGTCATAGCAAGTTCACCTGCCTTTATTTGCTCTAAACCTTCAGCAGTAGCATCCTGACCGGTAATAATAGGCATATTTGAACTGTTATAACCCGCTTTTTTAAGCGCAAAAATAACACCTTTGGCTATACAGTCAGCAGGACAGAGTACACCATCAAGTTTGGTACCATTAGGTCCATAGCCGTTTTCTTCAATAAGTTTGGTCATACGCTTATTAGCCTCTGTATCAGACCAATCAGGTGTCTGTGCAGCTTCAGGAGTAATAACACCAGATTTGATATTTACTACCCCACTGTCGATATAAGGCTGTAATTCCTCTAAGGCACCTTTCCAGAAAAATTTAGCATTGTTGTCATTTAGTGAACCATAGAAAAGTTCAATATTGCGAGGTTCATAGGATGAATCAAGTTGCAGTTTA
This sequence comes from uncultured Succinivibrio sp., assembly GCA_902772715.1. Lineage (GTDB taxonomy): Bacteria > Pseudomonadota > Gammaproteobacteria > Enterobacterales > Succinivibrionaceae > Succinivibrio. The sequence continues at coordinate 4,469 of CACYBT010000360.1, read as the reverse complement.
TCAACAAGATATTTACCCTGTATATGCCCTACCATCTCATTATCAAATGTAGCATAGTAATTAACAGCATCTGTACCAGTAATCAGACGATCATAACTAATAATTGCTATACCTTTCTTTTTAGCATCATTCAAGGGATCTGAAATTGCACTTCCATCAATAGAACCGATAATTAAAACATTACAACCATCATTAGCAGCGCGCAAGATCTGTTTTTTTTGCAGTTCTATATCAACATCTCCGCCATAAAAAAGCTCGGTTTCAAAACCTTCTTTTTTTAATTTTTTTTCTAGCATAAAGCCTTCCTTATACCAGCGATCCTCATTCTGGGTTGGCATTAACAGTCCGACCTTAAAAGCATTTGCACATGGAGAAAAAGAAACAGCCATTAGGGCTACGCCCGTCATAAGCATAGATGATAACTTCATGCAGTAATCCTCAAAAAATATTTAAACATTTAAGAAATTTTTTAATAAATTGACTCATATTTCAATAGAGACAATACAGAAACGTTAAGCGTCGCAAAGAAAAATACAATATAAAAAAGTCTGAGAATTTGTTTAAAACTCATCCTCATCATCTTCATATTTTTGCTGTAATAGTTTATCTTTTGCGTGTTTTTTCTGTTCCTCGCGTTTTTTTAGGAGTTCTTTTAACGTACCTTCCTCTAGTTTTTTCTGAGCTTTTAATGCATTGTTGATGGTACCTATAAGAAATAAAAAAGGTACAATAATAACAAGAAGAAGCCAAATATTCATAATACTAGTCTACTAAAATCTTTTTGAGCATTTCTTCTGAGGTTATGGCACCGCGAAACTCATTGCCATCAATTATAAGATATGGGGTACCTGCCAGTTTTAGTTCCGAAGCCCAGGCCATATTCTGACTTAAAACTGACTGAGGTTTTTGCGACTGCATGACTTTTACAATTTCATCAAAATCAACATCGATACTCTTGCATAAATCCTTTAAGGCATCAATCTTACCGTCATGTTTACCGGGTTTCATAAAATACTCATGAAATTTGACAAACTTCTCCTTATCATAGGAAAAGAGAGCCTGCGCTACAACAGCAATCTGTCTTGACTCCTCACTTATAACTGGAACATTGACATAGATTATCTGTAGGTCATAGTCCTTTAAGGCTTTTTTAAACATTGGCTCCATAACCTTACAGTAGCCACAGTTATAGTCATAAAACTCAACAATAACGTGCTTGGCACTACTTTTCCCTAAGGAATAATGATCACTGGAGGTTCTTAATTTATTTTGAATATCCAAGGCTGCAGAAGCAGTACGCTGCTGCTCTATCTGTTCCAAACGCTGCATTGCTTTGACTAGTACTTCAGGATGTTCCACAATATATTCAGATATAATACTTTCGATTTCTTTTTTTTCATCTTTATTGAAGGCCTGAGTACTGCCCATTGCCGCCCATAAAATCAGAGCAGAAAGTGTCAACATAGTTTTATTTTTCATAAAAACCTCAATATCTTATCCCCTATAATTTATCTGTATTTACACCTTTAAGGGCTGATTTTAAAAGCACAATTGCCATAATTACACATGTAATCATTATTATACCAAGAGGCAGCATGGATTTCTCGCCTAAAATACCAACAAAGGGTGAAATCAATGAACCTAGAAGAAAACTCAATACTCCAAATAGTCCAGAAGCTGCACCTGCACCGCCTCGGCGCAATCCCATCACAATGCCAAAGCCAGATGACTGCGAAAGAGCCATTAGGGCACAGAAAAGTGCCAGGGTTAGCATGACTACCACAAAACTTTTAGGCAACCATAGAGCCTCAAACATAATCATAAATGCGGTTACTAACATTACAATTAAGGCTATTCGTAGGATTTTAAATTCTGAAAATTTTCTACATAGTCTTCCGGCAAGCATACCTGTTGCAGAAATACACACTGAAATAAAAGCAAAGGTCAGGGAGTATTCAAAGGCGGTTAAGCCGTAGATACTCTGAAAAATAAACGGGGATGCGGCTAAATAGGAGAAAAAACCACCCATTATTGCGGATAATGATAAAGAACATAGCATAAAGGATCGATTGTAAATCTCTGTTTTTAGAAGTAATAACGAGTATTTAACATTCTTTGCTCTTTTATCTATTTCGAGAGTTTCGTGAAGAGAAAACCGGCTTAAAATTATCAGCAACAGCCCCCACAAACTCAAAATATAAAAAATCATTTGCCAGGGAGCCACTGTAATAATAAAAGAGCCGATTATGGGAGCCAAAATCGGTGCCAGAGAATTTATGGCCATCAGAAATGCCATAAAAGAGGTCAATTTGTGTCCAGAAAATAGATCGCAGGCAATGGAACGGGATAGAACAATTCCACCTGATGCCGCAAGACCTTGCAGAAAACGTAAGAGCACAAAAAACTCAATGCATGTATCTATAGCACATAGAAAGGAACAGATTATAAAGATAAAAAGAGAGACCATCAAAGGTCTAATGCGTCCATATGTATCAGAAAGTGGACCAATAATTAACTGTCCTAAAGCCAATCCCAAAAAAGATACCGTCAAAGATAATTGGATAAGAGAGGGATTAGTATCATAATTTAGCATGATACTAGGCAGTGAAGGCAAATAAAGATCAGAACACATGGGAGCAAATGCGCAAAGCATGGCCAGTGTAATTATCGAAAAAAAATGAGATAATTTGCTATCTTTAGAAGACATAAAGAAAAATATAAATAGAATTCAAATAGAAAAGAAAAAAACGGGAATATTAGAAAAACATAACTGTATAAATATTAAAGGGCGCCAAGCGCCCTATATTCTAATCTCCAAGCAGTGCGTAAATTTCCTTTTCATTCTCAAGTACAAGATGACGTTCCACATCAGGAAGTGCCTTATACTCCTTTGAAACCTTAAGATTTCTAACCGCATAAAAGAGCATAGCCACACGAACCTTGTATTCAATAATACCACTTTCGTCAAAGCCATAATCGAGTTCAAGTGCTTTACGCGTTGCCTCAGGCAGAGCAGGATTAATTTTTAATCTCAGCACGGCAAAATTGTTCCATTCAGAATCAGATTCACTGTCAACTCCTACTTCACGAAAACCATTGCCAATAGGATCAGGAAAACGATCATTTGGAGCAAAAACCTTAGGTTCATCCGTCTTTTTTATTCGTGAAATAACATAATCACGGAATTCATGCTTATCATAGCAGTAAGCACGAATATGCCATCTAAAACCATCAAAGACAAAAGAATGCGGTGCAATAAGATAATCATCATAGGCTACTGAACTAACACTGAGATATACAACATGCAATGCTTTATGATTACAGACCGCATCAATAAGATTGATGAGCATCTTAATGTCAATATTGCGGTTTAGAGGTTTTAACACACTTGAGGATACTGAAATACCATTTGAGAAAAAATTACGGCTAGGATCAAGACAATCCTTAGAAAGCAGTTCTAGATCAGACAGAATACTGTCAGCATGTAAATACTTATCAAATACAGGCTTAAAATCCTCTGAACGTAGATAAACCTTTTTATGTCTATCATAATAAAGATTTTCACGAGCTGGCAAAGATTTACTCACAAGTTCTCGATAATATGTCAGATCAAGAGAAGCCTGAGGTACTGAAATATTAAAAAACTTAATTAGAGCTGAGCGATTAATCGTACCGGAGACAAAAAGTCTATAGTCAATAAACTCCATACGTCGCATTCTTCCCCAGTTGCTGTCATTAATATTTGCAGAAACTAGATTTGTTGGCGAATTATTTAATTCTGACAAATTTTCTGACTCAGAATTTTTTGCTTTAGCCATAATATTCCTTTACCCTCAAAAAAGCATTTAGTTTAAGTGCATTAAAGCAATAACGCTCAAATTCACTCATGCAGGCTAACAATATTTAATATTAATAAGTCTATATATTTTTAATAAAAAAACATTCTAATAAATATATTTTAATATTTAGTTATTATTAACAATGTTAATGTCAATAAAAAAACTAATAATCGGAAAAATACTGAAAACTAACAAGCATTCCTATAGGGCTCATTACAAGCATAGTTTGTAATCATAAATCACGTTAGGACTTTTAAATTACAGGTTAATCTATTTGATCAGAATTTTATTTCAAAGTAGCAAAAAAAATACATTAGCGGTAAATTTCTGTATTGCGAAAAGGATATATAGCCAATTGCATAATATTATATAGCTAATCTAGTACTATTCCTGTGCAGGAACATCACATGCAACTCACACACTATTGTGTGTTTTATTGACTACTAAGTATAAAAAGTTGTTAATTTTTTTCAATACCAATGATTATAATTATCATTTTCCTTTTGTATTATATAGTTAAAATATAATTAAGGTAAAGCTTAATCCGAGAGTGATCACTAATTTTTATCAATTTTACTTTCCCTTGTAGATCACCGTTTTTTAAAAAATAACCTGTTCATAATAATCAGT
>CACYBT010000359.1 GCA_902772715.1 uncultured Succinivibrio sp. | reverse complement strand
AGAACTAATGCCTATTATTGCGCCTCGTTTTCATCATTACTAATCTCGTCAATTGCCTCAAAAGGACACACTGACTGACAGGCTGCACAATCAGCACAGGCCTCCACATCAATCATAAACGAATCATCTGCTTGCTGTTCTATGGCCCCACATGGGCATATTTCCTGACATTCTCCACACTGAGAGCAACGTTCCTGATTGATTCTAAACATCTTGGTACCTTCACATATGAATTATTATTTCTAAGGGGTATAATACCTTAAATTTAACATTTAATAAAGATTAAAGCCATGTCCAACATTACTGAAAACCTAAATACTATTCACGAAAAAATTGACTCCTGTGCTACTGCAGCCAAAAAAGAGTCTTCTACAATTCAATTATTATGTGTCAGTAAAACCAAACCAATTGAAAAAATTATTGAAGCCTATAACAGTGGGGAACGCCATTTTGGCGAATCCTATGCCCTAGAAGCCGACGAAAAAATCCAAAAACTAAAGGAGTTAGGGTATAAAGACATTGCATGGCACTTTATTGGACCTATTCAGAAAAATAAAACCAAGTATATTGCCAAAGACTTTGATATGGTTGAAAGCCTCGACCGTCCTATTATTGCGCAAAGGTTAAATGAACAAAGACCTGATGACCTACCACCACTTGAGGTACTGATTCAGGTTAATCTTTCAGAGGAAGAGCAGAAATTCGGCTGCAGTGTAAATGAGATAGATAATCTTGTTGAGACTGTAAAAAACTGCAGTAAATTACGCTTAAAAGGTTTTATGGGTGTGGGTAAGGATACGCCAGATCTTAAAGTTATCGAGGAAGAATTTATAAAACTACAGGGGATCTTTTTAAAATATCAGAAAACCATACCAGAAATATCTGTTCTTTCTATAGGAATGACTCACGACTTGGATTTAGCCATTAAACACGGCTCAACGGAAGTGCGAATTGGTACCGCTATTTTTGGTGCCAGAGAATATAATACGGCTCCATTTAATCAAGAGAAAGTGGCTTTCATTGGCGGGGGAAATATGTCCTCTTGCATTTATGAGAGTCTCACCAAGATTTATTCACCAGAACAGATTATGGTCAGCGGACCTCATCTTGAAAAATTGCAGAAATTTAAAGAAAGAGGTTCTGGTATAACTACTGATAACCTTGAAGCACTAAAGTTTGCGGAGATCATCTTTTTAGGAGTTAAACCACAGATTTTAACTTCGGTACTTGAAGAGATTGCACATTCACAGGAATCTCTTAACCATAAATTATTCATTTCTATGGCCGCAGGTTTTAAGCTTTCAAGTATTGAAAAGATTTTAAATACCAAAAAGATCATTAGGATCATGCCTAACACTCCCGCCAAAATTGGTTTAGGGGTAGTTGCGGTTACCTATGATGATGAAGTCACAGAAAAAGAAAAACAAAACCTTAATGTTATGCTCAAGAATATGGGGCTTATTGTGGAAGGTTCTGAATCACAGCTAAATGTCATTGGGGTTATTGCCGGATGTGGCCCCGCTTTTGTCTACAGATTTATGGAGGCTCTAGTTTCTGAGAGTAAAAAACTAGGAATTTCTAATGACTTGGCAAGAAAACTTGTAGAAAATACGGTCTTGGGAGCCGTTTCCTTGGTCATAAACTCACAGGATGCTTCTCTTCAAAGTCTGCGTGAGGCTGTAACCTCCAAAGGAGGAACTACATTTGCCGGACTTACCCAAATGACTGAAGGTCATTTTGAAGAAACCATGCATAATACGGTAACTGCCAGTATTGAAAGAACAAATGAATTTGAAAAAATGTTTTAATGGGAATTATTTATGCGCTTAGATCTTATTATAATGGTGGCCGAGGCTATAGTAATGCTGTTTCAGTTGCGTGCTCTAATGCAGACTTCAAGTGTTGACTACTATCACAGGCTAACGCAGGTAGTAGTTAGCCTAACGGAACCTGTTATTAAATTACTCCCTTTTAGAAATAATAATATTAAGGGATTTTACTATTGTGGAATGCTTATTTCCCTTATCCTATCCTTTATATTCTGGGCTGTTTTAGTCTTTACTACTGACTCAAGCCTCAACATCACCCTGCTGCTGTTACTCCCCGTGCTTATGACAATAAAATGTTTTGGATATCTGCTGATTGGTCTTATGATTGTGCAGGCTCTCACTTCATGGTTACCGTCTACTCGCTCTTTAAGTTATCTTCTAGGCCAGATAACCTACCCTGTCGTCTCTCCGGTACAGAGAATTATTCCACCGATAGGCATGATTGATATTTCCCTTATGATTGTATTACTCGGACTATATCTGCTAAATGGTTTAGCCTATTCAATTTTTGGTACTTTATGGTTAATAATTTAATCACGCTCAAAAATCAAGTAAAAGATCCGAATTAAATTTTCGGACTTAATTTTCCTCATACATATTCCATGGCATGAGACTCTCTAAAATTTCACTCGGAATGGAGTGAGATTTAAAATCTGTGATGGTGCCTCTCTCATCTTTT
>CACYBT010000358.1 GCA_902772715.1 uncultured Succinivibrio sp. | reverse complement strand
GTGCTATGTTACTTATCAAAGATATTTAAGGAAATTAGGTATTTTATCGTTACAATTCACAGCCTATATTTGCTTAAAGTATAATCCCCCATAATCCTCAATAGCGTTATTCTATGCTAGAATAAAAAAAAGTTATCTGAGGAGAAGAATATGGAGAAGGATTTATTGTTTCTTACGGGCAGTGAGAATTTTGCCGAGATTATTGAAGAAGGTGCCTATTATGTCGATAAAACCTCTTATTTAAAAGAGCTGTTTTTAACACGCACAGTTAAAAATCCACTCTTTATCCGTCCCCGCCGTTTTGGCAAGTGAAGTCCAGGCAAGATTTTTCTACAAATTAAACTTTACCATTCTTTTTTTTGCTTATTGATAAAGGCTTAATGTTACAATGAATGTTAGTTTAATTGAGGATAAATTATGTTGGATAACGGCTATTTTAAAGTGATTTTGGGATTTCTTACCCTTATTATCATTTACCTTTTCACAGTTAATGGCTATCCGACGCTTCCAGGATTTGACAGTCGCTTTATAGTCCTTGCACTGACTACCGCCTATATTCTTCACTTAGGTTATCTCTATCATAAGTCAAACCGCTACTTTCCTACTATGTTTACCTGGTCTCTGGCGCTCATGCCCTGGGCTTTTTTTCTCGAAATGCGCCTTCTGTACGGCAGTTTTGAAATTGATATGGAACAGTATCTTGAAAAATATCACTACTCCATTACTGTCTACAATGCCTTTCGCTATGTACTGACATTGTTTGTTGTTTTTGTGGTAGTCAAAGACCTTATCAACAATAAAAAAAATTAATTTTTTTCTTCTTAAAAGACAATAAGTTATTTTCAAAAATTCAAATTTTCTGTCATTTTTGACCTTTTTTTTAGAGGGCAAAATTTTTGTCTCCTACAATGACCGCGTTAACTATTACGGGGTTATTATGTTAAAGAAAATTTGTAAACACTTCATTATACCTGTGACATTAGGCTGTGCTTTAATACCCCAGTCTATGGCACAGGTTCTCAACAACATTATTATTGAGTCTCAAAATGAGATGATGGAAAAAAATCTCGATAGTCTTTTAGATAACTATCGGGGCAAAACAATTTCCCTTCATCTGCTTGAAAATCTGCTCAAGGATCTGACTGTTCTCTACAAAACTCAGGGATATCCTGTGGTAGAAACCTACTATCCTGAGCAAACCTTAAAAAACGGTGTTCTCAAGGTCAGAGTAGACAGTCCCAAAATTAAGGAAATAAAAATACGCAATCACAGTACGGTTAATGACAGTACGCTCTACAGACTCTTTCATAACACGCGGCTTTTGCAGGAACAAAGGCTCAACCAGAGAAAACTCCATGGAGAACTGTTAAAAGTGCGCGATCTCAATGTCTTTGATATGGCCGGCTACTTTGAGAACAGCAATGAAGATGGCAGTGCTGCCAATCTCAATCTTGATATCAAACCTAAAAAGCGTGTAGGCTATCAGTTAACCTACGATAATTTCGGCACCAAGGCTGCAGGAGTGCACCGTCTTCTCGGACTCATCAGCACTACCAATCTTACCCGTCATGCCGATACTGCTGTTTTTTATGCGGCCAGAACCGACGAGGGACAGACCAGTTTTAACCTCTCCTACAAACTCCCGGTCAATACCCGTCTCAATGAGGTGGGTGTAAGTCTTGGATACGGTTTTTATGATCTGGCAGACGAGTACAACGACCTCGATGTCAAGGGTAATATGTTCCACGCCCAAACCTTTTTCCGTGAACCGCTCTACAGAAGTCCCATTCTGCGTCTGTATGCCGATCTCGGAGCAAATTATCGGGATATGACCGACAGAATCGGCTCTTACGATCTTGAGCTAAAGCGCCACAACTACGGTATCTTTGCCTGTTTAGGCATGGAAAACTATTTTCCAAAATTAACCTTGAAGGAGAGTCTCAATCTTGCGTACAACAAAACCTTAAGTCTGGATAAGTACGATGTATACCCTACTCTAGACTACTTCATGGTAAATGGGGCCTTTGATGCGCGCTATGACTTTAATCATTTAGTAAGCCTTGAAAACAATCTTAATCTGCAGTGGGCCTCAGACACTCTCGATCCGGCGGACAAGTTTCTCGTAGGAGGCGCAACACGCGTCAAAGGATACGAAAGTAACGTGGCGTCTGCAGATCTGGGGCTTTTTGATGACTTAAAACTCAGCATGAATTTTTCATCTCTGCCTAAGATCAGCACTTATGTCAATCTCATGCAGGCTCATGTCAAAAACACGCATGCAGCAAAAAAGGAATCCTTCTACAGTTTAGGCTTAGGCGGCAACATCGAGTACCACGGATTTTTCCTTGAGACCTCCATCAATACCGCTATGGGACACAACAAAGAATATGCCAAGGACAAATTCAAGTTTTTAATTAGATTCGGATACTATCAGGAGTAAATTATGTTTAAAAAATTACAATTAGGTTATGTGCTGCTGTTAGGGGCACTCTGCTATCTTTTTACGTTTCCTAAAACCTATGCTCAAAATATTCTGCCTTTAGGGGCGCAAATCATAGAAGGCAATGCCAGTGTCAACTACAACGGACGTTCTATGCTCGTAGCCTCAGAGCACAATAAGAACATCATCTCGTGGGATTCCTTCAATGTCGGCGAAAACAATCGCGTGTTTTTTGATGAGAATCATTATCTAAACCTTGTCAGAGGTAGTGAGCCCTCCATTATCGCTGGCATAGTCAATCAGTCAGAAAGCGGCGGCAGTTTTACCCTTGTCAATCCTAACGGCATCACTCTAAGTACTACTGGGATCATCAATGCCCGTGAGGCTATGCTTTCCACCTCTAAGGCTACTCCCAAAATCATTGGTCATTTTCTTGATACCGGCAACCTTTTAATCGAGGGCAAAGGGATGGGCAAAATCAAAGTTAACGGCACGGTTCATGTCAATTCACTCGTGCTTGACGGCTCACAGATAATTATCCGCGATCTCGGAAAAATCAAAAATCGCTCCTACAATAACGAAGAGTTAGGCAATAATCAGGATCAGGAATTTATAAAAATATCCTCCTCTACCCACAGAATCGATGTCGGAGGCGCACCTACTCTAGATCTTGAAAAAGACTACGGTTTTTATGAAAAAGATGGCTTTGTCAATCATCTGGGAGCCACTCCCGTCAGTACCAAAGAGGAGTTTTTAAAAATCGCCCTAAACCCTGATGGGCATTACTTTATAACCGATGATATCAACCTTGGTACTATCAGTGAGCCAATTTCTTACACTAATGCTTTTTCAGGCACCATTGACGGAGCCTTTAATACCATCTCCTATAACCTTAATCTCAGTGAGGCCTCAAGTGAAAATATTGGTCTTTTCCCTAAAATTTCACATGCCACTATTGAGGATCTTAAAATTGCAGACAGCAGTATTTATGTTAAAAAACCTCTTTTAGATCTTAATATCGGAGGTTTGGCTGGCAGCATCGATAACTCGACGCTCAAAAATTTCGAGGTGGCAAATTTTGATCTGCACATAGACGAGCCAGGCACACATACCTTTAACCTCGGTGCTGTAGGAGGCCGTCTTGACAGCAACAATCTGCAGAACCTAAGTGCCTATTTTTCAGATAATACTAGAAGTCTTATAGACCGCAGCACCGCCTTTAATGCAGGAAGCATTGGCGGCAGCATTCTTGGCAACAGTACTTCAGGAGTGATAAGTGCCAAAGACATCTTCAAAAAAGAGACTGCCATACCTTTATTCGGCATAGCACCTGACAACAGCAGTTTAGCAGCTACCCCGCTTAATGATTCAGGATTTCTAAGCGTCAATCCCGAGGTGTATCTTGAGGATGAGGGCTACTTTACCCATCAGGGCTTTTATGCACCCTACTTTCTTGATGACGACATAGAAATCACCTACGATCCTAATGATCCTCGGGCATACAACTACACAGACCTTGTGGACAATCCCTATTACAGAAACTCTGATTTTGTCAATATCAGCTATGACTACCAGGGGGCCATGCTCAACCCTGACATTTATGCTCATACCTATACTGCCAAGGCTAACGGGGTACACTTTTACTTTCAAAAAGGCCTAGAGCGCGGATTTAGTCTCAAACATCTTGTCACCATAAAAGATCCCCGTGAAAACATAAAGGTACCTGAGCCAGCACCAGTCATTTCTGATCTTGAAAACAGCAATGACAATATTCCTGTTTTAAGACCAGAACATGATATATCGTACTCATTTGACTACACTGCTCCCCGTAGTCCTGCACCCTTTTTCGTAACATCACCAAAATTAAACTATGACAAAAATACTATTTATCAGCAAAGTGAATATAAAAATATGGAATATCTTAGTACTCTCTCCTTTTTTAACCGCTTCAAAAACAGGAACCCTGCTCTGTCAAGAAGTCTTATGGCAGCTCTTTACGATAAAAAAGAAGACGAGCTAAAAAACCGCAAAGATAAGCAGATGATGATTGCTAAAAAAGAAACTTTGAAAAAAAGCGACAGCACCGACCATCATCAGACCACAAAATCTTAAATAGCCAATCTTAGGAGCAATGATGTCCTACACCTTAAGCATTTACAGTTTTATTGTCGAATATCATGGAAACCTAAGACTTTTTGGGATAAAGTCCCGATACTTCAAGTTGGATGCACAGAAGGCTAAACAATGGTTTTTAGAGCATGAACCGCTCTTTGCTCTCTTTTTAAAAACAGAGGAACTGAGTTTCCCTAAGAACCTGCCCCAGCTGTTAGCGTTGCTGCATCTTATTGTCTATCGGGGAATACATGAGCGCTTTGTCAATGAGAAACCTGCCGTTTTACGGGACTATCTTAAGCGCTATCCACTAGTCCTTGAATACTATCTTAATCTTGCACAACAAAAACGGCTGCATCCTTATCTTAAGGATTATCCTGAAATCCTCGAGCGTACTGAAGCAAACAATCTTAAAAAGGACGAATGGGTAGTAAGACTGGCGCCTAGAGTTTTTACTTTTGATCTTGCAAGAAAAATGATGGCCCAAGATCTGTTCTCACTCATTGACTATGCCTTTGTGGAAATAAAATATGAACCCAAAGTAAAGGCAAAGACTACCTTAAAGAGTCTTTTTAGAGCCGGCTTATCCTTCATCCGCTCCTGTTTTGTCTCCTTCTACTAAAAAAAGGCCCCGCAGGGCCTTTTTTACAATGAAATGCTTAGTCATTTTCATCTTTGAGCGTTTCAGCGTTGACAATGAAAACATCTCCATTTATCTGTTCAAGCACCAGTTCACTTGCTGAAGAATTGACCGTCCCCAGGAAAGTACTGCGCGGAGTGGTGCCCATACAGACCATGCGCGCCTTAAGACGTTTACACAACCTTGGAATTTCTTCATCAACCCGTCCCTGCAACACATGTACATGCTCATTATCAATCTGATGACGGTCCGCAAAATCATCGGCAAGTTTGAAACATAGCTCCAAAGGATTGTCGATACCGGTATCCTTAACTATCTTTGAGGATGAGAGATTACCAGCCATTCTTCCCACATTATGCGGCACTACACAGTTGGCCACATGCAGATCGCCGTCAAAACTCCTAGCAAAGGCTTCGGCAGCATTGAAAAGATAATCATCAAGTTTCTTAAACTTAGCCACTTCCTGAAAATCAATAGCCAAAATGACAGCATTACCAACACTGTCCTGTTCTTTGGCATCCCGGACCACCAGCACTGGCACTTCACTTTGGCGCATAATTGCACTGTCAATATTGCTGACAAAGAGATCTTTTATGGAATTACGCTTGTTGGCGGAAATAATGGCCAGATTGTAATCGCCATCATGGCATTCCTTAAGAAAGCCTTCAGCCACATTCCTTGAGAATACCAGACGAAAATTAAGATTCTCGATACTATAACTGCGTCTTAACAGTTCAAAGTTAGTCTCTTCTTTAATCTTGATCTGATCTTTTTCCGGATCTTTATAGTCATTCACGACACGCACAGCAACAATTTCCAAATCAGGATTCATTCTGGCATACTGTGCAGCGCGATCTAAGGCCGGCTGATCATCACGTGGCTTTAATAAAACGGCAAATTTCTTTAATGCTGACAATGGCATGTTAACTCCTAATGCTCATGATGACAAAACTTAATTGTCTCTTTTTTAACCTTACACAACCTTAATTGATTATAGTTTGTTTCGAGTAAATTTATATCCTTTATGACAAGAATTAATACAATTTGCGACACTTGTTAAGTATTTTTAACAAAATAAGTCGTAAGTTTGTGATACAAAGCGGCACTTCCAGACCAAAACACTAAATATTTTTAAGTAAGCGGTCTTTTGGTTTAGGTTATACCCTAAGGTCATCATGCACGGCTTAAAATTCTTAAGTTGCATAGCAGTTTTGGGAGCACAAACCTTCCCAGAATAAGCGCTATGTACTGTACTTACCCCAAGTCAGGCACTTCTGGTGCTGCTTGCCAAGTGTAGATTGTAATTTTACCCCCCATTTTCAACCTGTTAAGTTGCAATCTGAAAGTAGGATGTAAATTGGTGGCATGTTAAAAATCACCAATTGGCACGGTTCATGCTTTAAGCAGACCGGTATATCCTATTTTTGTTAAAAACAATGTGTCTCTGCCAATCTGCTCGGTTACCATCCTGATTTTTGGATGTTTT
>CACYBT010000357.1 GCA_902772715.1 uncultured Succinivibrio sp. | reverse complement strand
TATAGATAATTTAAAAGAACAGCACCAAAAAGTCCTGCTCATGCTCTCTCCAGGACCTTCAAGTCCCAAAGATGCCAATAATCTTCTACCGATAATCTCCGACAATTTGGGCGAAATTCCCATGTTTGGCATCTGTCTTGGGCATCAGGCTCTAGGTGAAGTCCTAGGCGGCACCATTAAAAGAGCCCCTGCTATAGTGCACGGCAAAAGTTCACTTATAAGACATGACGGAACCTACTGCTTTCATAATCTGCCCAATCCTTTGAAAGTGGCGCGTTACCACTCCCTAATCGTGACTAATCTTCCTCATGAGGTAAAAATACTGGCAACCTATGAGGATATGTGCATGACCCTATATAAAGAGCAGGAAAAACTCCTGGGTCTGCAGTTTCATCCTGAATCCATCATGACCACCTACGGGAGAGTACTCATACAGCAGGCAGTAGAATGTCTTTTGGCTTAAGCATTATTTTGGTAAAAGCATTATTTTGGTGCAAAATATCACCAAAACAAAGCATGGATAAAATTCACATTTACTTTTAAAATTTTTTGTATAGACTAAAGATAGTTTAGATAATTTTAGAGAATAATTATGCAGAATTTCATTTCCTACAACGTAACAGCATCATGGTGGCGCCTCGCTTGACCGCGGGGAAGTTGTATTCTGTGCACAAGATATATATAAGACCCGCAATCATAGCGGGTTTTTTCGTTTTTAGGCAGCAACAGGGAGTATATTAAGATGTACCCATTACTTGAAAAACTTTACAGAAAAGAGAATTTAACCTTTGAAGAAACCAATGCCATCTTCAAAGAAATCTTTACCGGCAGTCTTGATCCTATAGTCTTTGGTTCACTTCTGACCTCGCTTAAAATCAATGGCTACACTGCCGATGAAATCGGCGGCGCAGCCATGGCCATGATTGAGGCCGCCCTGCCCTTTGAGCGTGACCACAGCATTGATACCGGTGAAATTGTCGGAACCGGCGGAGACTGTCTTAAAACCATCAATATTTCCACGATCTCAGCTGTGATTTGTGCCGTACTGGGTTTGCATGTGGCCAAACACGGCAATACCGCAGTCTCCTCTAAAACCGGTTCATCTGATGTCTTAGCGCAGTTAGGCTACAATATCCGTACCGATGAAAGACTGACAAGACGCTGTTTAGAAGAAGAAGGCTTTGCCTTTTTCTTTGCCCAGAAATATCACCCATCCATGCGTTTTGCAGCTCCTATAAGAAAGGCTCTGGCAACCTCTACCATTTTTAATGTTCTGGGACCTTTGACCAATCCTGCGCGTGTCGATTATGAACTTTTAGGCTGCTATGATGAGAAACTGCTGACCACGCTTGCTAAAAGTCTTAAACTTACCGGCATGAAACGCGCGATGGTGATTAACGGCAACGGCATGGATGAGATTTCAGTATTCGGTAAAACCAAGGTCGCAGAACTTAGGGAAGATGGCAGCATCAGTGAATATACACTTACCAACGACGATTTTGGCATTAAGGGCAGTTATACTCAGGATGATCTTAGAGGCGGCAGTACGGAGGAGAACGCCCGTGCGGCCGCGGCTGTTCTTACCGGGAAGGGACAGGAGGCGCACAATGCCGTAGTGGCAGCCAATGTTGCAGCCATGCTCTACCTTGCAAGAAAAGCCAAGGATTTCAAGGAAGGCTATGCTATGGCCATGGAGGCTATTCTTTCAGGACGCGGTATGCAAAAACTTGAGGCTATCAATAAAATCACTAATTTAGAGATTGAGTAAAGGGCTCCTATGTTAGCAAAAGAACCATTAAATGAGGCCGCCAAAGCCTATCCGCTATTGAATCTTGAGGAGATTGAGGATACGGTGCTTGCAACCATTATCAATAAAAAGATCTTGGATATAAAGCGGCCTTATGTCAAAAAGGAACGCACGCTGCCTTTACGCTCCTTAAAAAAGGCACTGACCACACAAAAGCGGCGGCACTTTATATTAGAGTGTAAACAGTCATCCCCCACTTTAGGTGATTTTTGTGAGGATTTTAATCTTGATAAACTCATTGCCTGCTATGAGAAATACGCTGATGCCATTTCCGTACTGTGTGAAGAGCATTTCTTCAAGGGCTCGATAAACTATCTTCAATATGTTAAGGAAAGAACGCATCTACCGGTTCTATGCAAGGACTTTATCATCTCCAAACAGCAGATTGATGAAGCCTATGCTCATGGTGCCGATGCCATACTGCTTATGCTCAGTGTACTCAAAGAGGACGCATCTCTAGAACTCTACGAGTATGCAAAGTCCCTATCTCTGGACGTTCTGTGTGAAGTTGACAATGAAAAGCAGGCACAGTTTGCCAAAGACCATAAAATTGAGATTGTAGGCTTTAACAATCGCAATCTGAGAACTTTAACCATCAGTCTTGATAATGCCTTACAACTTAGAAAGATTTTTCATGATGAGACGGTATTAGTCTCAGAATCCGGGATAAATGATCATACCGATCTTACCTATGTGCATACTTTAGACAATTTTCTCATAGGCTCTGCCATCACCAAAGAGCAGGATGTAGCCTTTAAAACCAGAGCGCTACAATACGGACTTAATAAAATCTGCGGCATCACCACAGAGGAGGCTCTTAAGACCGCCATTACCATGGAGGCCAGTATTGCGGGGCTTATTTTTGTCAAAGAATCGCCCCGCTATCTTAAATTAGAAAAGGCAGCGGCTCTTATCTCACCTTACAGAGGGCATATCAAATTCTGCGGGGTCTTTTTAGATGAAAAGACTGACACCATCTGTGAGTATGCAAGAAAACTAAATCTTGACTACATTCAGCTGCATGGCAGCGAGACTCAGGATACCATTACAAGCCTAAAAGCTCGTTTACAGGACATTAAAATCATCAAAGCCATTAATATCAACAATAAGGATGATTTTTTGAAGATTAAGCAATATCAAAACCTCTGCGATCTTATAATTCTCGACTCCAAAGCGCCTGGATCAGGAAGCAGTTTTAACTGGAGCGCTATTCCTAAAAACCTTGACAAGAGGAAGATTCTGCTCTCAGGGGGCATTGGTCCTGACAATGTCAAAGAAGCATTAGCCCAAGGTTTTGTCGGTCTAGATCTCAACTCAAAACTTGAAAAGATTAAAGGTGTCAAAGAGCCTTCGCTTATAAGAGCGACTTTTGACATCATCAACAATTACTGAACATAAAATGACGGAGTAACTATGACAATACTAAATCCATTTTTTGGAAAATATGGCGGACAGTATGTACCAGAAGTACTCATTCCGGCCTTAGATGAACTTGAGAGAACCTTCGTGGAATGTCAAAAAGATCCCTCCTTTAAGCAGGAACTGACCTCTCTTTTAAATAAGTATGCAGGACGCCCTACCCCGCTCACCTTATGCCGTAACCTAACCAAGGGCACCCATACCAGGATCTATTTAAAACGTGAAGATCTGCTGCATGGAGGGGCTCACAAAACCAATCAGGTTTTAGGTCAGGCCCTCCTCGCTAAAAGAATGGGCAAAACCCGTATTATCGCCGAAACCGGTGCCGGACAGCATGGTGTCGCCACTGCTCTTATCTGTGCTCTTCTAGGCTTTAAATGCCGCATCTATATGGGCGCAGTTGATACTGAAAGACAAAAGCCTAATGTCTTTAGAATGCGCCTTATGGGAGCAGAAGTAGTACCTGTAACCGTAGGGGCTGCCACTCTAAAGGAAGCCTGCAACGAGGCCTTACGCGACTATGCGGCAAATTTTGAGCACACCCATTATATGATCGGTACCGCAGCAGGTCCGCATCCCTTCCCTACCATAGTAAGAGAGTTTCAGAAAATCATTGGCGAGGAAATTCATCAGCAGATCATGGATGAAACCGGGAAACTGCCTGATGCCTGCATTGCCTGTGTCGGTGGCGGCTCCAATGCCATTGGGGTCTTTACTGACTTTCTTGATACCAATGTGACTTTATATGGTGTTGAGCCTTACGGTCTTGGAATTGATACCAATAAGCACGGCGGCACTTTAGCAAAAGGTGAAGATGGAATTTTCTTTGGCGCCTATTCTAAGAATCTGCAGACTCGTGACGGGCAAATCAACGAATCCTACTCCATTTCCGCAGGTCTTGATTTTCCGTCTGTAGGTCCACAGCATGCCTATCTTAAGGAAAGCGGACGGGTTAAATATGTGGGAGCCACAGATGATGATGCTTTAGATGCCTTTGTGCAGTTATCGCAAAAAGAAGGCATCATTCCGGCTCTTGAATCCTCTCATGCCTTAGCCTATGCCTTGCGGCTGATGCGGCAGGATCCTAAAAAAGAACAGACGCTTGTGGTCAATATCTCAGGACGCGGTGACAAGGATATCTTCAATGTCTCAAAGATCTTAGAAGAAAAAGGCTGCGTCAGTGCCCATGAAATCAATACCAGCAATTTAAAACTGTCAAAATAAGGAGGCAACATGACCAATCGTTTTGAAGAGAGATTCAAACTCCTAAAAGAAAAAAATGAAGGCGCCTTTTTCCCTTTTGTAACTGT
>CACYBT010000356.1 GCA_902772715.1 uncultured Succinivibrio sp. | reverse complement strand
CATGAGACTTCTATGGCGAATCTTTACGTTTATTCCTTTTTTCAAAAAACGTTCTGCCAGAGCCTGAGCAATGTATACGGAGCGATGATATCCTCCGGTACACCCGATTCCTACAGTAAGATAAGACCTGTCACTCACTTCTATGGAAGGCATGATTTTCGATAGTAAATCATCAATAGAATTAATGTAATCATCAACTTCTGGGTATTTTTCAAAGAATTTTTTGATTGGATCGTCTAGTCCACAATACTGTCGAAGATTTTTATCCCAATAGGGATTTGGAAGGAATCTAGCGTCAAACACGAAGTCAGCATCTTTGGTAATGCCGTCCTTATAACCAAAAGATTCGAAAATTATTACTATTTCCTTAAATGGTTTTCCTCTTATTGAAGTAATAACCTCTTTGCATAAGTCGTGAATAGAAAGATTGGTAGTGTCAATTCTCAAATCAGCAACTGACGAAATGGACTTTAAAATTTCGTTTTCCTTTAAAATTGCTTCATTGAGCGTCAAGTTATATTGTGATAATGGATGTAGTCTGCGAGTTTCAGAATATCTTTTAATTAGTACCTGATCATCAGCATCAATAAAAATAATTGTACTGTCAATATCCTTGTCGTTAGTTACTTTGATATATATATCGCTCAACATGCTAAGATTTTTCTGGAGAGGAAAATTTCTGACATCAATAGATATTGCAATTTTTGGATAATTACTTTTAGATAGTGCAATCATCTGATAAAGAAATTCTACTGGTAGATTATCAACACAATAGAATCCTAAATCCTCAAGCGCATGAAGAGCTACCGTTTTACCAGAACCAGAACGTCCGGAAATAACTACAAGTTCTACTTTATTCTGTTTGTTTATTGAGTTAGTCATGGTGATCTTTTTATTTTAGGAATTTGTTATAGTATCTTCATCCGTGGTGTTTCCCTTTTTAGGATTATCTAGTATATAGTCAATTTTATTTAGCAGTATAGATAATTTTGAAACTTCATTTTTGGCTAGGCGAATGGCATTGAGCAAATCGTTATTAGATAAAACTGAGGTCAAATTTTTAAGCAAAAGTTCTGCTTCTTCATGATCCATGCTTTTGGAGATAAAAAGACATAAAGCGATATCAATCAGTTGCTCATCGGCATCAATGGAGTTGAAAGTTACTGGCTTATCTAAAACGGCTAAAATAGCAAAACTTTCTTTTTTTTCATCAATTACTGTATGAGGCAGTGCTATACCAGGATAAAATACCGTTGTTCCGTAGGTCTCTCTAGCATTAAGTTTGGCTACAATATTATTAGGATCTTCCTTAAGAACATAGCTGGCACTGTCTGCTATTTCTTCGAACAAACGTTTTTTACTAAAACAGAACAGTGGAGATAATATCAATGATTTAGGCAGGATCTGGGTTTCGATGAAATTTATCAACTTTGTATATCCTGAAAAAAAAGGATCCTAATAAAGGACCCTGTACTTTAAAAAACATAAAATAAAAATTATGATTTCATTTTTTCTTTATATTTGACCAACTGCCCATCTACTTTATCAATAAGAGCATCAATGGCAGGATACATACTCTCGGCCTCAGCTTCAGCATGAAGGTTACTGCCAACCACAGCAAGATCAGCCTTGGCAATATGGGATAATTTTTCAACTGTCAAAGTTACAGAAATCGAAGTTATGATATCACCTTTTCTCTCTAAACGCTTGAATTTGTCATTTACATAGTCCTTTAGAGCGTCTGTAACGGTAATTCCAACACCATGTATATTGATTTGCATGTTTACTTCCTTAACCTAAGGTATGTTAGGTAAAAATAGTACAATAAATTGTTTCCACTCTTTAATATTAGGATCAAAATGCTAATATTTAAAGGTAATATCCTAAAAAATTTGATATTTACGATGTCAGACAAGTTTTTTACGTTGTGATGAGGATTCTATTCCTAATGCCTCACGATATTTTGCAACAGTTCTTCTCGCCACATTCATTCCTTTTTCCATAAGAAGTTCAGAAAGCCTGCTATCAGATAATGGTTTACGAGGATTTTCCTTGGAGATAAGTTCTTTGATATAGGATTTTACTGCTGTTGCTGAGGCGGTTCCTCCGTCATCAGTACCTACAGATGATGAAAAGAAATATTTTAATTCAAAAGTTCCTTGTGGAGTATACATGTATTTTTCGGTAGTAATACGTGAAATGGTGGACTCGTGCATTTCAATTTCTTCGGCAACGTCATTTAGTACCATTGGTTTCATGGCCGAAGGCCCTTCGTTCATAAAATCCTTCTGATGCTTGACAATACATCTTGATACCTTCAAAAGAGTATCATTACGTTTATCTAAACTGTTTATAAACCATTTGGCCTCTTGCAGATGGGAGTTAAAAAATTCCTTTTCTTGTACTGTTTTGGCTTTATTTACTAATTGACTGTATGACTCGTTGATTTTGATTATGGTATGGTTGGATGAATTAAGTTCTGTATGAAATTCTCCATTTTTGTCCTTGTAAACAACCACATCCGGAACTATGAAATCAGTTTTTTTGGCCGGAGCAAAATTTCCAGGACGAGGATTTAATTTTTTCAGTAACACCATAACCTGTTTAAGAGTATCTTCCTTAATGGAAAGTTTCTGGCATATGGTGCGAAAATCTCGATTGGAAAGTGAATCGGAATAGTTTCTGATAATCTCGATGGCTAGTTTTTTGTATGGTTCTTCGTCTGTTAGTGCATTTAACTGAATAAGCATGCATTCAGCCGCATTTCTCGAGGCAACACCAAGAGGATCATAGTGCTGCACGAGTTTTAGAACAGTCTTAACATCTTCAATGGTAACCTCAGGATAGTCATACTGCACTGAGGTTAGGATATCCTCAAGACTTTCTGTAAGATAGCCTGAGTCATTGACAGCATCAATGATGTTGATGGCGATATTGCGATCGGCGCCGACAAGAGGTGACATATCAAGCTGGAACATCAAATGATCTGTAATGGTCTCAACTGTCTCTCCTTCAAATATATCGTCATTATCAACGGCTAGTCCTTTTTTGCTTTTGTCGATGTGATTGTCATTTTGAAAGTTGGAGTCAAGATTGTTTAGTTCAGCCGCTTTTTCATTAGGATTTTGTTGCTGGATTTCTTCCTTAAGATTTTCCTTGCCTCTATTCTGCTCTTCATTAAATGGATTATAGTTGGCATCTGAATAGTGATCGTTTTCTATCATGTTGTCTGAGGAATTATTAGCAAAATAATCATCGCTCATCGGATTATAATCGATAGAATTCTCATATTCTGACTGCTCTTTTTCGACCATCTCCTCAAGAGATTCGCTATTAGACTCTGTAGAAACCTTTTCTAAAAAAGGATTGGTTTCGAGTACTTGCTGTATCTCCTGTTCAAGTTCAATAGATGAGAGCTGCAGAAGTCTAATTGCCTGTTGCAACTGGGGAGTCATTTGAAGAGTTTGAGTCTGTGCAGTACGTAACTGCAAAGAGTTTCTTATTCCAGCCATTTTAGTCAAATAATATTACATAGAAAAATCTTTACCAAGATAAACATCCTTAACCTTAGTATTGCTCAAAACTTCTTGAGCTGTTCCCTGGGCGATAATCTGCCCTGCATTAACAATATATGATCTTTCACATACGTCTAGTGTTTCTCTAACATTATGATCGGTTATGAGAATTCCGATGCCTCTGTTTTTAAGATGTACAATAATTTCCTTAATTTCTTTTACAGAAATAGGATCAACTCCGGCAAAAGGTTCGTCAAGTAGAATAAACTTAGGATTGGCGGCCAGCGCTCTGGCAATTTCAACTCTACGCCTTTCTCCTCCTGATAGAGACATACCAGTATTGTTGATTAGTTTATCAACACTAAATTCTTCTAAAAGTTCCCTTACTTTATCCTCACGCTGTTCTTTGGTAAGGTTGGGAACTAGTTCTAAAACTCCCATTAGATTCTGATAAACAGTCAGTTTACGGAAGATGGAATTTTCCTGTGGCAGATAGCCTAAGCCTGCGCGTGCCCGAGCATGCATGGGCATAAGAGTAATATCCTCATTGTCCAATAAAACCTGACCGCCCTCAGAACTGATGATACCGACAATCATGTAAAAGGAGGTAGTCTTGCCGGCACCGTTTGGACCTAGCAGACCAACGATAGATCCACTTTCCACACTGAGACTGACATCTGAGACGACAGTCCTTTTCTTATATGTTTTCTTTAGATTTTTTGCTTGCAGTATGCTCATTTTTTTTAATTATTTTTTTCCATTGGTATCGGTGTTACTGTCTTTAGAGTTATCATTTTTTTTTCAGTGTCAGTTTTTTTGTTTACTGCCGTCTTTACTACTATTATTACTGTTACCGTCGCTCTGCAGTTCTTTTGGAATAAAAGTACTTTGAACCCGACCACCCTGACTGTTTTCGTTGGTAGCTTTT